>JBAVYG010000280.1:0-2801 GCA_049698675.1 Terriglobia bacterium | reverse complement strand
GGTTAACAACCCCTCGCGTTGGGCTTTATCGTCCCAGTCAATCGCGGCTTCTCCCTTCAGACTACTGCCAAAATAACGGCTCAATCCCTGCCCCTCCGCCCAAGCCTCCACTTCCTCCCCCTCCACTTCCGCCAGCCGACGCGCCAGCTTCTCGATCCCTTCCGCCAGCAGGTTGTAGGTGTCCTTTACCGCTCCCTTCCCCAAGATCGGCGTCGTGTCCAAGGCCACCCGAATCTTGCGATTCGGCAAGTACCCCGCTCGCCGCGCTTCCTCGATCGACCTCTTCAGCAGTGGCTCCCCCATCTCGTGCAGCACCAGCTTCGCTTCAAACTCTTGCAAGGCACTCTTCTGGATCGGCACCTCTTGCATCTCCAATCCCAACGCTACTTTCCAGCGCAGATCATATTTCCTCCGCTCCACCGCCTCCACAAAACTCACCCCCTCATAGGCGCGCAGCAACAGCATGCTCACCGCCAAGCTGGGGGGAACCGAGGTTCGTCCGTTATCCGGACAATACAAGGCGGCAAAGTCCTCATCCCGAAACAACTCTTCCCGGTGCTCAGCCAGATACCCGTACAGGGTGTCTCGGCCCACATAATCCAGGTATAAGCGGTCGGCCGCAAATATCCGCGCTTGCGGGGAACGTTTTCCCATCATGGCTTCTGCTCCAGGGCTCCTCGCGCCTTCTTCCCCGCCTGGGGCCGGGGCACCGCCTTGCCCTTCAGCTTCTTGCGCTCCGGCAGGCGCAGCAACAGCAAATGCGTCCGGTCGAACACCTTCCAGGTCACCTTCTCGCCCGGCTCCAAGTCCAGCGCTGCGGCCAGCGGCAGGGGTAGGTTGGCATAGACCTGCACGGTCCCACCCTGACGCCGGATACCTTGCAAGCGGGTAACGTAGTGATTCTCCATATCTATTCGATAGCATAGATACTTTGCCCTGTCAAGACCCTGCCCAGATTTTTCTTAGGATTATTCAATTCAAAAGTCCGCTAAACTCTTCTTTCAGGAACTCCCGAACGCAGTCGCCGGGGGGCTTTCCGGATGAGTCTCTAGGCCCTGTAACGTGACTTTAGTGAGCGGTTAAAATAATCCGTTTGTGGAGCTGGGCCTATTGAGGGTGGTAGTGTCATCGGCAGGATACGGGTGCTCCAGCCCAAATGTCATTCCCTTGAAAACCGGAATCCAGTACGTGAACCGTCGGTCCGGGGCTACTTACTTATTGGATTGCCGGTTTCGCGGGAACAACAGTGCCTATGTAAGAAGCGCCAGGTCAAATGACCTCACGACCACGAAACTTCCTAAGCTGCTACACAAATCCGGAAGGGACGTGTGTACCCACGTACGACGTTGCCGACGCAAGTTTTCTAATGGTTTCCCTGCCACCGCTAGTGTGACGTTCTTAGACAGGTTTGGTTACAAATATGAGTTTGTGGGATGCTTCCCCACGGTATAAGTTATGTGCATAATTCCACGGAGGGGCATTGTTCATGGAAACAATCACGCAGCTTATAGACAGCTGGGGACCGGAAATCATCAACTTCACGAAAGAACTGATCGCAACGCCGAGCGAGACTCCGACAGGCGACGAACGCAGCATTACCCAGCTCATTAAGGCCCGGCTGAATAAGCTTGGATTGTCAGGAGCGGAGGTCGCGAGTGAAGTGCTAGAGCACCCCAACATTATTTATCGTCTGTCCGGAAAGGGCGGAGGTCCGACGCTGCTCTATGTTGCCCACACGGATACGAAACCGGTCGGCGACGCTAGGGAATTATGGGCGACGGACCCCTTCACCGCCACGATCAAAGACGGGAAAATGTATGGCTTGGGCGCAGCCGATATGAAAGCTGCGCTATCGGCTTTCGTCTATGCTGCGGCCGCCCTCCGATGAGTCGAACCCTTAACGGGAGATTTGATTCTGGCCTTGGTATCGCACGAGGAAGGTGGAGGCAAATACGGGGCGCATTATCTGTCTACTCAATATGGTTTGAAAGCTGATATGGCCGTGATCGGAGAGCCTTCCGGGGTGACGAGGGAATGGGAATACATTGACCTGGGCTGCCGTGGGGTCTGTTGCTTCACCATTAAGGTTTATGGATAACAGATTCACAGCAGCGTATCGGATCGATTGGGCGCGGTGAATGCTAGTGTAAAACTGGCCGAACTGCTCGCACGAATGAGCAGGGAATTAAAATCACATTTACACTATTCCCCTCACCCCCTCTGCGAAGGGGGAGTAACGATTAACTTGGGGGTGTTCCTCAAGGGGGGCGTGTTCTTTGGTGTCAATCCGGGGTATGCGGAGTTCGGGACTGACATCCGAAGTGTGCCTGGGATGAAAAAGGAAGAGCTCGCGCGTGACCTGGAAGCCTTTCTAGACTCATGCCGGAAGAATGATCCTTCGCTGAAGGTAAAATTGGAATTTGCCCCGCCACCTCTGGATTGGATAGCTCCAACAGAAGTGACTCAAGACCTGCCCATCGCTGGAGCGCTGGCGAACGCCTCGGAACAAGTGCTGGGCTTTCGGCCTCCCTATGGCATTTGCCCTGGAGGTACGGATTCACCCAAGTTCCAGCTCGAAGCAGGAATTCCGACGATTCCGGCTTGTGGCGCAGGGATAATCTCAGTCTGTCATGGGCCAAACGAATGGGTAGGTGTTGAGAGCATCATCCAAGCCTGCAAAATCTATGCGCTGGCCGCCCACGACGTATTGGCCAAGGTCTAAGCCTACGGAGGGACAACGATGCAGCGAGTCAAAGTCGGCGTAATAGGCGTAGGCCTCTGGGGTGTTTGCCACGTGGAAG
>JBAVYG010000279.1:0-11825 GCA_049698675.1 Terriglobia bacterium | reverse complement strand
CACCAAGACGTCACAGATCCCGGCCCCGATGCCGGTTAGGAAGTAATAAAAAAGGAACTTGCGGCCACCCCACAGGCTCTCGAGATCTGACCCGAACATCCAGAGCGCAAACATGTTGAAGAGGATGTGAAAAAAGCCGCCATGGAGAAACAGGTAGGTGAAAAGTTCCCAGATATAGAAGCGGTGGAGGATATCATAGGGTTGAAGCGCAAACCAGGCATAGGGCGCGCTCCAACCAAGAATCTGCTGGGGAATGTAGGTGACCGCAAAGGCCGCCGTCGTAACGATGATCAATCGCTTGACCACTGGCGTGAGCGGGGGGCCGAACGAGTATGCGACTTGCCGATAGCGGGGCATGTGTAGAAGCGTACCACAAGTTCAGGTGTCAGGTGCCGGGTGCCAGGTGTCAGGTCAGGTTCTGGCTTCAGGTGTCGCGTGTGAAGGGTAAAGGCTGAATAATTTAAGCGTAGAAGGTGAAGGCTAAGGGGGTTGGAGATTAGTTCCGCATGGAACCTGAAATCCGACACCTTAGCCCTGACACCTGACACCCGACACCTGAAACCTAGCCTTTACTCCAGTTTCTTCCGTCCCACCGCAAACAACGCACCGGCCATTCCCAGGAAAATCAGCAAGCCAAGAACACTGGAGTTGGCGAGCCCGTGCCAATACTTGGTTCCGATGGCGACTTTTTGGTCAAGCTCGAATCCCACCAGCGCGGCCAGGATCAAGCCCCCGATGGAGCCGCCGGCGATGAGCCCCGCAGCAAACAAGGCGCCGCTGGAGACCTCGCCTTCCTGGCGCTTGGTAAACATCTGGAGCAGCCCACTCACCACGCCTCCCATAAAGATGGGCGCCGTGGTGGCAATGGGCAAATACGAACCCACAGCGAAAGCCAGCGAGCGCACGCCGCAGAGCTCCATGACCACCACGATGAACACGCCAAGCAGCACCAGGCCCCAAGGCAGGCTGTGGCGCAGGATGCCGTTGATGACCGTGCTCATGAGCACGGCCTGGGGCGCGGGAAGGCGCTCGGAGCCGATGCCCACGCGCTCCTGGAAGTCAATCTGCTTGTCGGCGGGGTCGTAGTAGTAGCGGCCGTCCGGGATGGCGTGAGAACCGATGACGTTGATCACCTGATAGCTTTTCCCGTTGTGCGAAGCCTCGCCCACCACGCGCATCTCCGCCGTCATCTCGACATTCTGCAAGGCGAGCGGCTCAACCCGCGTGTAGGCCCGGTTGAGCAGAACCAAAGTGAATCCGATCACCAGAACGGAGGTGAGCGCGCCGACGATCATGGCAATTTCCGCGCTGCGGGGAGTCGCGCCCACCAGGAAACCTGTCTTTAGCGATTGCGAAGTCGCTCCACCCACCGCCGCGGCGATGCACACGATGCCGCCGATATAAATCGCCACGGCAGGGTAAGCGCCGGAAGTCCAACCCGCGGCGACAAAGAGCAGGGACGTCAGCATCAGGGTTGCAATGGTCATGCCGGAAATTGGATTGGCGGAGGCTCCGATCAGTCCCACGATGCGTGCCGACACGGTCACGAAAAGGAAACCGAAAACCACCACCAGGATGGATGCCACCAGGTTTCCGCTGACCCCGGGATTGATCCGGAAAGCGAGCACGGCCCACACGATCAGGATCATCGCCAGCGAGCCACCAAAGACCACGGTGCTCGGCAGTTCTCTTTCCGTGCGGATGGGGGCGACGGGCTCCGCCCCGCCCCGGCTTTTTCGCAACTGTTGGAAGGTCGAGCGCAAGGCGCGCACGATGGTAGGCAGCGTGCGGCCCAAAGTGAAAAGCCCCGCCGTAGCCACGGCGCCGGCGCCGATGGGGCGGATGTAGGCGCGCCAGATGGCGAAGGAATCCATGTCGCTGATCGGGACGGTGCCGGGGAAAATGGGCTGCGCGAGCCCCGCTCCAAAGAATTTGATCATGGGAATAATGACCAGCCAGGAGAGCACCCCGCCGGCAAAAATCATCCCCGCCGTGCGCGGGCCGATGATGTAACCCACGCCGAGGTATTCCGGCGTGATGTCCCCGGCCAGGGTCGCCCCGGGATACCACCCCGGCTGGTAGATCGGTCGTGGCCGCCAAAACAGCAAGGCTTCATTCAGAAACTTGTAAACAAGCCCCAGACCGAAACCGGCAAAGACCTTTCCAGCGAAGCTGCCGCCCTTTTCGCCCGCGATGAGCACGTCCGCGCAAGCGGTGCCTTCGGGATACGTCAACGTGCCGTGCTCCACCACATTCAACTGGTGTCGCAAAGGAATCACAAAAAGGACGCCCAGCACGCTGCCGACGAGCGCCAGCAGCAGAACGCGGGGGATATCCGGAACACCGAGCGAATAGCCGAGGAAAATCAGCGCCGGCAAGGTGAAAACCACACCGGCAGCGATGGACTCGCCCGCCGAACCCGCCGTCTGCACGATGTTGTTTTCGAGGATAGTCGATCGCCCCAGCCACTTGAAGATGCTGATGGAAAGCACCGCGACGGGAATTGAGGCGCTCACCGTCAGCCCGGCGCGCAGCGCCAGGTAGACAGTGACCGCCCCGAAGACGATGCCCAGCAGGGCGCCCAGGATGACCGCGCGCAGTGTGAATTCGGGAATTATCTTCTCGGGTGGCACGTAGGGACGGAATACAGCTTGTTGGCTTTCTTGTGGCGATTGAGTGGCCATGAGTCTCCTCTGCTGATAACTGAAAGCTGACGTCTGAAAGCTGTTGTCACCCGCCGAGTTTGGCGCGGGCTTTCTCATTCACGTGCTTACCGTCCACGCTCTTACCCGCCAGCTTCGCCATCGCAGCCTTCATCACCTTGCCCAGGTCTCTGGCGGTCGTGGCGCCCGTCTCCTGGATGGCAGCAGCCACGGCGGCGTCAATTTCTTCCTCGCTTGCGCCTGCCGGCAAGTAACTCTCAATGATCTTGATCTCGGCTTCTTCCTTGTCCGCCAGATCGTCGCGCGCGCCCTTGCGGAACTGCTCCACGGAATCACGCCGCTGTTTTATGAGCGTGCGGAGAACCGCCAGGGCCTCGGGATCTCCCACGGGCTTGCCGAGTTCAACCTTCTTATTCACCAGGGCTGCTTTCGCCATGCGGAGCACGGAGAGCCTTAGCTCTTCCCTCGCTTTCATGGCGGCAATCAAATCCTTTTCAATCTGCTCCACGATTGGCATGCTGGTCATCCCCTCCGGATTCTTGCCGACTATACCACAACCCTGAGATCGATAGTGCCCTGTTTAGGGCCTGTCATGAAATAACTCTTGCAATTCTTGCGTGCCACACAGGCCCTTGGTGTTGCGGCCGGCGTCAGGCGGGCACATGCTCTGCGTCGTGGTGGGCTTCAGCCGGGCACGTGGAAGCGGCCGGCGTTAGGAAGTTGTCGAAAAGCGCGCGGCGCCGAGGCGGCAGGGTGGGGCGGAACCGGTCCTGAGGTTCTTGATCGGGGACGGTGTTCCTCTTCGGGTTCTCCGGTATCCCCGGTTGGGGCTAATCCTGGATTGACACGGCGACAGCCTCATTGCACAATGGATAGAGGCGAAGGTGTGTTTGGAGGGTTTTTAACATTGACCCGCTATTTGAGACGCTGTAACCTCCCATCACCCGCCCTGTGCGCCCGTAGCTCAGCTGGATAGAGCACTTGCCTACGAAGCAAGGGGTCGGGTGTTCGAATCACCCCGGGCGTACCATTCCTTTCATTACTTTAGCCGATCTCCATACTCTCCGAACGAGCCGTGGTGACATGGTTCGTCGCGTAACCCCTATTCAGCCCCTGAGTTCGCCCCAGTGGGCAAGAAGCTCAAGGAAGGGCTGGCCGTTGATCTGTGGAAATTCCCGGGAGAGTTCAGCGAGCACCCGCTGGTATTCTTCAGCGACAGTTCACCACGCAGGCGGGGGAACGGTACCGTCTCGAGTCGACGTAAAGAGTTTGGGAAAAGGAAACTGCGGGGATGCTTCGTCCGGCCTAGGCCGACGGCCTCAGCATGACAGGGGAACGCTTCCGAGTTCAGGATCAAGCGAAACTCGCCCCCGCTTCTTTAACGTCACTGGAGCTTATGTTGCAGGTGGGCTTTCACCGCTGGCCACTCGGAATCGACGATGCTGTAATAGACCGAATGGCGGATGCGGCCAGTCCAGGTGATGACGTGGTTGCGAAAGATGCCCTCCTCCTTTGCACCGATTCGCAGCAGGGCGGCGCGTGACCGCTCATTGAGAGAGTCCGTTTTGAACTCCACCCGCAGGCAGCGCCAGGTTTCGAAGGCGTGACGGAGCATCAGGTATTTCGCTTCCGTATTAGCGGCCGTCCGCTGCCACTTCTTTCCCAGCCATGTCCAGCCGATTTCCACGTGACGGTTGGCCCGATCGATGTTTGCGAAGCGGGTGCTGCCGATGGCCCGGCCCGTAGCCCTCGCGATGGTCGCCAAAGGAAGCGCGGTCCCCCCCGCCTGCCCCTCGAGCGCCGTCTCGATATAGGCGCGCATTTCATCGGGCGTCCCCACGGCCTGGGGAATCCATCGCCACAGTTCGTCGTCCAGGCCCACCTCGCACAACTGCGCATGATGATGAAGGGAGAGCGGCTCCAGCCGAATGTCCTGCCCCTCGAGCGTCACCGGCTCAACAACCATCGGCAGAAGGCTGGGGTTCAGAATCCGCACATGTTCGTTCGACATGGTATCTCCAATGCAGAGCGATCGCCCGAGGAGCTCGTCCACTCTTGACTCCTGACTTGTGCTCTCTGCCTAGTGCCTACTGCCTACTGCCTACGGTCTCCCCAAGCCTGCGTGGTAATCCCACACCGCGTGGTAATAGCTCATGAAGCGCAAGGGTTCGCAACTCGGCTCAGCAACCTCGGCAAACGTGTAGCGGTCGAAGTTGATGGAACGCAGCAAGGCGAAGAGTTCGTGCCAGGGATAAGCCTTATCGTCGAGGTTGTTGATGTGGCAACTGCGAATCCACGGTTTTAGCAGCTCGAAGCCATTGCGGACGGAGCCGTTCTCCACGTCCGTAGGATTGGAGTTCCAGCAGGCGCCCACCCTAGGGTGATTTGCCACCGAGAGGATTTGATGAGCGTTCACCGGAATCTGCGTACCCTCTCCGTGAACTTCCATCCAGATTTCTACGCCATGGTCGCGCGCCACGTCTCCGCACTTGGCGAGAGCGCGGCCGATCTGCTCCAGGGTCTGCTGGTGCGCAATGCCGCCCGGGAACCCGTTGGGGCGAACCTTCACTCCCAGGCACCCCAGGTCCTGCGCCAACTCGCACCAGCGGCGCGTTTCTTCGATGTTCTTTTCCACCACCGCAGCGTCCGGCGACTGGTATTCGCATGTCGTTCCCAGGCTCACGAGCCGCACGCCCGAATCGGCAAAGCGCTTCTTCACTTCCGCGCGGCGCGACGTGCTAATCGAAGGTTCCACCCCGTGTTTATGCGTGGTGCGCAGTTCTGCCCCTTCAAACCCCGTCTTCTCGCAATTCTTGATAATGGTCTCGATATCCCAATTGACAGCTAGATTGTAAGTAACCAAGCCGAGATGAAATGGAGGCGGTGTTCCCGCCGTCTCAGTCGGCCCGGGTAAGCGTGGAGCGGCCAAGGCCGTACTGCTTTTCTGCAGCCTCAAAGAGGTCAAGCCCGCAGCCGAAAAGAGGCCTGCCTTCAGAAACTCACGTCGCTTGCTTCCTCGCATCTTCTCCTCCGTAAACTCTGGCAAGACGCTCGTGTATGCGCGTTTGTCCTTGCGTCGCGCGGGCCATTTTACGACGATTTTGGATTTTAGATTTTGGATTTTGGATTAGCGTTTCGGGTTTGCCGCTGTCATTTGACGATTTTGGATTTTGCATTAGCGATCGAGCTTGCTGCCGTTTGGTGACGGTTTTGGGTCTGGCCGATTCGGCAGTTCTAGGGCTTTGGATGAGAGCAGCAAGGAATGTTCGTGAATCCAAAATCCAAAATCTAAAATCCAAAATTCCACTATAATGGCTTGGAAAGAGCCCGGAGAAAGCAAAATAGTATGATCCTCGTAATCGACAACTACGATTCCTTCACCTACAACTTGGTCCAATATCTGGGAGAATTGGGCGCCCAAATGCGAGTGGTGCGAAACGATCAGACCACTGTGGATGAAATCGAGAAGGAACTGCCCAATGCGATTGTCATCTCGCCCGGGCCGAAAACTCCCAACGAAGCAGGCATCTGCCTGGAGGTGATTGATAAGCTGGCCGGACGTGTACCCATCTTGGGAGTGTGCCTCGGCCATCAAGCCATCGGGCAAGCTTTCGGCGGCAAGGTCATCCGGGCGCCAGAACTGATGCATGGCAAGACCAGCCAGATCCATCACGACGGCAGGACCATCTTCGAAGGCCTGCCTAATCCTTTCGAGGCCACTCGTTACCATTCTCTGATCGTGGAACGCGGGAGCCTGCCAGCCTGCCTCGAAATCTCCGCCACCTCGCCCGACGGCCTTATAATGGGCCTGCGCCACCGGCAAATGAAGGTCGAGGGCGTTCAATTTCATCCCGAATCCATCCTCACCCCATCGGGAAAACAGTTACTCGCAAATTTCTTGAAGATGTAGCCGAGCGCTCGGAATGACAGTGGACCATGGAGTGACAGTGGACCCCTGGGGTTACTGGATCAATCCCTCACCTCCTGTTCCGTTGCGTAAAATCCACCAGGTCTTTGAGCGTCTGAAGTGCGCCGCCGGAGTCAATGACTTCTGCGGCCCTCGCGACTCCCTCGGTGAAGCTTTGAGCCTTTCCCGCCACGACAAAACCTGCCGCAGCGTTGGCGAGCACGACATTGCGGTGTGGGCCGCGCTCGCCTTCGAGGACGCTTCGCAACAACCGCGCGTTGGTCGCCGCATCCCCGCCACGAAGCTCTTCGAGCGAAGCCCGCGCCAGACCGAACTCCTCCGGTGTCACGTCGCGCGTCCTTACGGAGCCACTCTCGTTCCAGGAGAGGCGTGTGGGGCCGGATAGAGTGACCTCGTCGATGCCGTCTGAGCCTGTCACGACGAATGCCCGCTCGGTGCCGACCGCACCCAGCGCGCGCGCCATCATCTCGGTTCGTGAAGCGTCGTAAACGCCGGCCAACTGAACCGATGCTCGCAGGGGATTGGTAAGCGGGCCCAGCAGGTTGAAAACGGATTTTGTTTTCAGGGTTCGCCGCGCGTTCATCACGTGCTTCATGGCTAGGTGTAGGCTTGGGGCGAAGAGAAAGACCATCCCCACTTCTTCCAGGCACGCGGGAATGCGCGCGTGCGGCAGATCGACGACAACCCCGAGAGATTCCAGCACATCGGCGCTGCCGCAGCGGCTGGAAATGGAGCGGTTCCCGTGCTTCGCTACGCGGATTCCGCCGCCCGCAGCTACCAGCGCCGCCGCCGTGGACACGTTGAAGGTGCCGTGGCCGTCGCCGCCGGTTCCGCAGGTGTCCAGCAGGGGCTCTCCACTCCGCCATGCTTCCAGATCGACTCCCGCCTGCCGCAACCCTTCACTGGCGTGGGCGCGCATGACCTCCGCGAACCCGACCAATTCCTCCGGCTGCTCGCCCTTGTCCCGCAAAGCCGCAAGGAAGGCCACGATCTCCGCGTCCGGTACGGAGCCCGATAACAACTGCTCCATCACCGCCCGCGCTTCTGCACGGCTGAGGTGCTGCCGCTGCCCGGTTTTTTGGATGGCCTCGCGGATTTGCATGCTTGCTGCCTTCCGTGCTCCCTTGTCCCGCCCTGGCGGGTCAGTGCTCAGGCCTCAGCCTACGTCCCGAATTCAAATCAAGAACTTCTACCCGACAGTACACCGCCGACGGCAGACCAGGGTTCCATTGAAGTCGAGATGGCAGGAATGGCCCCCTAGGGGCCTACCTTGAGTAGCCGCAGGTTTCAACCTGCGGAAGGAGATTGCCCGTCGGAGTTGCGCCAACCCCAACGGGGTTGACCCATTGTCCGGCCCCTCCAGGGCCGGCCCGTGTTTTTCGCCTCGTTTCCGTGGGTTTCACCCACGGCTATTCATCGTTTGCCCCTCCGGGGCAGCTCCTACCCTCATGCCTTTCGAGGACTTTGAGGCGACCCTGCGCCTGCGGCGATGCTCGTTGCAATTAAGCCGCGCCTTTTCTATACTGCCAGATTACAGAGTAATTGCAATCCCGCAATGTTACGAACGAGTTGTGTCAGGGGATCCCGTCTCGCCGAAGGGTGTCAGACCTTATTAAGCAACTGACGACTGACCCGCCGTGGCGGGACGACTGACAACTGACGACTTCTACAATGAAGATTCACGAATACCAGGCCAAGCAAACACTTGCGAAGTTCGGAGTCGCCACCCCGCGCGGCGAAGTCGCCTACAGCCCCGAAGAAGCGCGTGCCGTGGCGGAGCGCCTGGGCGGCGCCATCGTGGTGAAGGCGCAGATTCACGCCGGAGGCCGTGGCAAAGCCGGCGGTGTGAAGCTGGCCCGCAGCGCGAATGAAGCCGAGCGCATTGCGAACGAGATGCTCGGAAAGAAGCTGGTCACTATCCAGACGGGGCCTGAGGGACGCGTGGTGAAGCGGGTTCTGATTGAGGAAGGTCTGGAGGTGGCGCGCGAGCTTTACCTTGGCCTGGTGATTGACCGCACCAGCGCGCGCCCCGTGTTTATGGCCTCGAGTGAGGGCGGCGTGGAAATCGAAGTGGTGGCCGCCGAGCACCCGGAAAAGATTTTGAAGGAATTCATTGATCCTGCTCTCGGCCTGCAACCTTTCCAGGCGCGCAAGCTGGCCTTCGGGCTTGAACTGGAGGCGAAACTGGTGAATGAGGCGGTGCGCTTCTTTTCCGGCCTCTGCCAGGCAATGCTCGCCACCGATGCTTCACTGGTGGAGATCAATCCCTTCGTGCTCACGCGCGACGGCCGCCTGCTGGCGCTGGACGCCAAGATGAACTTCGATGATAACGCTCTTTACCGCCACAAGGACATCCGCGAGCTGCGCGATCTGGATGAGGAAGACCCGCTCGAGGTGAAAGCCTCGAGTTACAGCTTGAACTACATCCGCCTGGAGGGCAACGTGGGCTGCATGGTGAACGGCGCAGGCCTCGCCATGGCCACCATGGACATCATCCAGTACGCGGGTGGACGCCCGGCCAATTTCCTGGATGTGGGTGGCGGCGCGAGCGAAGAACAGGTTCGCCAGGGTTTCGAGATTATCCTGAGCGATGCCAACGTCCGCGCCGTGCTCATCAACATCTTCGGCGGGATCATGCGCTGCGATATCGTCGCGAACGGCGTGGTGGCGGCGGTGAAATCCCTCGGGACCAAAGTTCCGGTCGTCGTCCGCCTGGAGGGGACGAATGTTGAACTGGGCCAGCAAATTCTCCACGAATCGGGTTTGAACTTTACCGTCGCGCGTGGAATGAAGGACGCGGCGGAAAAAGTTGTTGCCCTGACGAGGTAGCACTATGGCGACTTTCGACCTTTCTACGGCACGCAGGTTGACGCTCGCAGCCCTGGCTGACCTTGGCGCGGCGGCCAAGTCGACAGACGCGGATGCCATCAGGCACCGTGTCTTGGACCTATGGCGAAGTGAGGGTGGGGATGCCCCGCCTGACCCGTCTCGACAATGGGCTGGTGACGACAAGATTCATGAGGTCTTGTGGGACCTCATCGTACAGCGCGTACTTACCGTTCGGAACTATGGGAACTACTCGTGGGCAGCCGTAGGCGTCACCGATTTCGGGGCAGAGGTTCTCAAAGAGCAACGTTGGTTGCCATACGACCCGGATGGATATTTGAAAGAACTCGCCAACAAGGCGCCTAGGCTGGCGAAGCTCTGCGAGATGTACATCATTGAGGCGCTGACTTGTTTTCGCGGCGGCGCATACCTGGCTACGGCTGTAATGCTTGGCGCGGCCTCCGAAGGAAACGTGGTTGACCTCCTAAACCGATACCATGCGGCAATGGCCAAAGCAGGAATGCCTGAGCATTCTGCCTACCAAGATAAGGTTCAAAAAGCTCGCTCCTTCTACGAGAAATACCAGGTATTTCGCCGGTATTTTGACCCCATAAAGCCCAAACTGCCAGGCCGGCTGGTGGATGACTGGGAAGGGCAAATGGATGGAGTGCTTCATCTCATCCGAAATTACAGGAACGACGCGGGGCACCCCACCGGAACCAAGGTAGAACGTATGGGCGCGTTCCGCAGCCTTTTCCTATTTTTGGATTTCTGCGGAAGAATCGAGCAGGTGGGTGACTGGCTTGAGTCACATGCCAACGAATTGACGCTATGAGCATTCTAGTCGACGAAAGCACGCGACTCTTAGTGCAGGGAATCACGGGACGCGAAGGCACATTCCACACGAAGCAAGCCATTGCTTACGGTACCAAGGTCGTGGCAGGCGTGACGCCGGGAAAGGGCGGCAGCACGGTTGATGGCGTGCCGGTGTTCAACACCGTCCACGAAGCGGAGGAGAAGACCGGCGCCAACGCTTCTGTGATCTTCGTACCTCCAGCGTTCGCAGCAGACGCAATCCTGGAGGCTGCTGATGCCGGTATGCCGCTGGTGGTTTGCATCACGGAAGGCATCCCCACGCTCGACATGGTGCGCGTGATGCGCTATCTCTCGGGAACTAAGACCCGGCTAATCGGCCCCAACTGCCCGGGAATTATCTCTCCGGGAAAATGTAAGATTGGCATCATGCCGGGACATATCCACCGGCAAGGAGACGTAGGTGTGGTTTCCCGAAGCGGGACCCTGACGTATGAGGCGGTGGGCCAGCTTTCCGCTCTTGGCATCGGCCAGTCCACTTGCATCGGCATCGGCGGCGACCCCATCATCGGGACTACGTTCGTGGATGTCCTGCGGCTCTTCAATGAAGATCCCGAGACGCATGGAATCGTCATGATCGGCGAGATCGGCGGCACGGCCGAGGAGGAAGCGGCCGCGTTCATCAAGGCGAACGTCAAGAAACCCGTGGTCGGATTCATCGCCGGCCGCACCGCGCCGCCGGGTCGGCGCATGGGCCACGCCGGGGCCATCATTTCCGGCGGCAAAGGCACTGCTGTAGACAAGATTGCTGCACTCCAGGCAGCCGGAATCGCGGTCGCGGAGAGCCCGGCGCTGATCGGCGAGACGCTCAAACAAATTATGAATGGTGAATTATGAATGGTGAATTGAGAAATCGCGACTGTGGCCTCTGGAGGGACATGGCAATAGAACGCACCCTTACTATCATCAAGCCAGACGCTGTTGAAGCGGGACACATCGGTGACATTATCAAAATGTTCGAGGCCAATAAGTTCAAAATCGTCGCCGTGCGCCTCGTGAGCCTTTCCAAGAAAGAGGCTGAGGGTTTTTACGCCGTGCATCGCGGCAAGCCGTTTTTCGAGAGTCTCACTACGTTCATGAGCTCCGGTCGCGCGCTGGTGATGGTATTGGAAGGCGAAAACGTAATCTCCCGGCTGCGTGAGGTCATGGGTGCCACCAACCCCGCCAACGCCGCCCCCGGGACTGTCCGCAAGCTCTACGCCACCGACATCGAGCACAACGCCGTCCACGGTTCGGACGCCCCCGAGACTGCTGCTTACGAAATCGGCTATTTCTTCCCTGCCGTGGACTTGGTTGGCTGAGCCCGGGAGACCTCCAGAACTGAGCCACAGGCCCCGTGTCATTCTGAGGCCCCCGCCCTTTGGGGGCCGAAGAATCCCCGCAGTTGCGTTGAACGGCCAGTCAGTCAGCTGACGGATGAAATCTCCCTCCGAACAGCGGAGATCCTTCGTCGTCCGTCGGCTGACGGACTCTCCAGAAACTCGACGCATTACTCGTTTCCATTGAGCAGCTTGGGCCGAGCCTCTCTGATCCGT
>JBAVYG010000278.1:0-1815 GCA_049698675.1 Terriglobia bacterium | reverse complement strand
CTTGAAGAGCGACCCGGAGAACCGCGACGCTCTCGCAGCGGTGGAAAAACTGAGTTCTCGTGTTCGCGCCCAGTGACGCTCAAAGCATCGGCCGTCTGCGACGGACTTCTGCGGGAATCAACATCCGCCTTGATACGGAGAATTCTCGACTTCGGGCCGCAAAGAACGCGCGAGTGCCAGGGTTGCCGGTGCTGCGAAGAAGCTTGCCCTTGCGGCAAAGAAGATTTTGATTTGCATGAAGAAAACGTGAGATAATAAAGACCTTTAGTTCAAAAATCTTTAGTTCCCCTTCAACCAGGCGGTGGGGGCTGGTATGTTAGACTCAAGAGAGGAAATCCTATGAGAACATTGCGTCAAGTGCTGTCAGTCTTTGTTTTGTCCCTTGCGGTTCTACTGCTGGGAGCCACACCTCTCCTGGCAAAATGTGGACATCTCAAGTTACAAGTAACCCCGAAGCAAGCTTACGTTTATATCGACGATATGCCGCTAGGATGGGGAGGCGGCATTTTCTGGGCCGACCCAGGCGAGCATACGCTAGCTGTTTACAACTATGGTTACAAGCCGTATACCGCGAAGTTCACGGCGGAGGACGGAAAAACCAGCAGTCTGTCTGTGGCGCTGGAGGCCATTCCCGGGACCGTACCAGGCCCTTGGGGGCGGATAGAGCTTAAGGGTCCGCAGGGGGCCGCAGTGCTCTTGAACGGGGATACGCCGGACTTCTTTGTCGCCAACGTGGGTGAGGCCAGCGGCGGGAAGCGACGACTGCTGGCGCCCCCCGGAGATTATCAGCTCACCGTTCTTGGCTGTTGCTGGGGGACAGTCTATTCCGGGCCGATTACCGTGGGCGGAAACCAGCGAACGATTATCCCCCTGGTCAACCCAGGAGAGAAAAAGACAGTGGACTGGTCAGAGGGCAAGTCTCTGGGTTCCCTGCCACGCTTTCAGGCAGCAGGCGGCAGCATCACCATCGCCGTGGCCAAGCCCACCGCCCAGGTATCGAGCGCCTCAGCCCAGGTTGAATGTGGGGGCTCGACTCAACTCACGTGGTCCTCGACCGACGCCCCGCGCGTCGAGCTCAGCGGAGTCGGACCAGTGGCCGCCTCGGGCGGGCAAACGGTCCAACCCAAGCAGACCACCGACTACAAGTTAACCGCCACCGGGCCGGGCGGCGTGGCGACTTCCGACGCCACGGTCAACGTGAACACGAACATTCAAGGTTCGCTGAGCGTGACGCCGGCGGAGATCCGTTATCACAAGGTAGGCGACAAAGTCGATCAGCAAGGGAGCGCTACGCTCTCCTGGTCGGCCCCCGGGGCTGACGCCGCTTCGCTTGATCCATTCGGTTCCGTATCGCCCACAGGTGAGCGCACCGTTCAACCTACGCCCAGCAAAACCGACGTGGGACCGATCGACGAAACCATCACCTACACGCTCCACAGTTCCAATGCCTGCGGGGGTTCGGACACTCGGACTGCCGCCTTGCACATTGTCGGTTCCATTGACGTGCCACTAGAAGCGACCGCTGAAGCCCTCGAGGTCAAGCTCTCTCTTAACAGTATTTACTTTCCAACTAGTCTGCCCACCGTGGCGGACCCCAAGGGCGGGCTGGTTCCCAGCCAGCAGCAGCGCCTGCAGGAACTCGTGACGAATTTCAAGCAATACGCGCAGTTGAGGCCGGAAGCGCACCTGATCCTGAAAGCCCATGCGGATAAGCGCGGCACTGTCAAATATAACATGGCGCTTACCGAGCGGCGCGCCGCGGTCGTGCGAAGCTTCCTGATCGAGCAGGGAATCGCCGAATCCAATATCGAGGAC
>JBAVYG010000277.1:0-2467 GCA_049698675.1 Terriglobia bacterium | reverse complement strand
GTGCCTTGGTCTCCAGCGGTTATCCACAGGCGCTTTTTCGACGCTACTGGCTCAAAGTGAGGCCGCAGTCGCCGCTCTGAGCGCCCTCGAAGCCGATCCCAGAAAGCTGGTGAGAAATGCGGGCTAGTGGCTCAAAACCTCAGCCGAGACCTCCCTTCGCGGAGGGCGCCGCGAGCAGGCGCCACTCCCCCAAAAGCTTTATCGGCGGGTTCCCGTTTCCTCTTGACTCTGGGAGTTGCGAATGGGGCTTGAGAGGAGGGACTAATTATCCGCAACAGCCATATCGAAGGTTTGCCTTAACCAACATTTGCGTTTTTAGATCTCGACCGACCGATAACATACGTCTGACTGCCTCTGGGTACTGTCCCAAGCCCAGGAAAGTGAGCTTTGAGTGAGCTGCTGGGCGCATGGTCGTCCTGAAGCGCGTAATATGTTCCTCGGGCGAGCCGGTATAGGTAAGTGGGGTGGTTAGAGCTGGGTTCTCGTCAGCCTTGGCCTGGGTGGGAATGACATTGACGCGAAGCGTCTTGTGATCCACCTTGGCCACCGTGATGAGCACAGTGCGGCCGGCAAGAAGCGGCATGAGTTCAACGAACATAGGACCTCCTTATCGTGGCGCGTGCGGGTTCTTTCTCTCGACCGCGCCGACTAGGTTGTTTGTTGGGAATATAGGTTAACTAGATTGGGGACAGGCACCTGAAGATTTTCCAGTGAACAGTGCCTATGACGGGTCTATCACGAGGTAGCAAGGATTATCGGACGAGGACCTCTGTTGGGTTCTCGGAATTTGTCAATGCGTTGAGGCATATCCCGCCGGGCGCGCTGTTTCCGTGTCCAGCACCGGGGACCGGTGCTCACCCTTCGGCGTCGCTCCGCCGAAAGCGGGCAATGGGTCACGTTTCCGATTAAGGCTAGCGACTATGCGGCGAATTGGAGAAATTCGGCGGGCCAATTTCCTCGAACAGCGTTCGGGTCCTCGAAGGGGACTTCCGGGGCATTTGGCGGTGGGAAGGGGATTTCCCAACAGTTATACGGGATGCGCATTGGTTGAGTCCGCAATTGGCGATATTCCGGCTGGGCTCGCAAGTTTTGTTATCGTGCACTGCAATGGGTCAATGTCATCGTTTGGTGCTGATGACGAGAATTCCGCAGAGTACCGGCTGAAGGGACGCCAAAGCTCATATCGACGGCAAATGTTAAATGACACAGTTATTTCAGGAAATGAACACGATGCATAGACAACCGATCATGCACGGAGAATAGGTTGGGCCAGCGACGATTGACATCCAAAACCAGGTCTTCGGAGCGCGGTCCGCTACTGGTTGATGTGAACGACGGTTGCAGGCGGAAATCCGTTGAACCAGGTCGAAGAAGCGTTGCTGTAGGCGCCGATTTTTTCCGAATAGACCAGATCATCGATTTGGAGGTCAGGCAGCTGCTCGGATTGCGAGATGACGTCCATACCATCACAGGTCTGCCCGTAGACCGCGCAGACTTCGGTTACGCCTTTTTTAAACGCCTTGAGATGATATTGGCAATGGTCAAAAATGATGCCGGAGAACGTGTGATAGACGCTGTCGTCAATGAAGTAGCAGAGCTTTCCATCGCGCACAGCTTTGCCTATGATCCGTGCGACGAGGGTGGCGGCCGTGGCAACGAAAAATCTGCCCGGCTCCGCGAGGATCTGCAGGTCTCGCGGGAACAGTCTGTCGATCTCGGCGTTGATCGTTCTGGCGAGCAGGCTGAAAGGCTTCACATGCCGGTCATAGGGGACAGGAAAGCCGCCGCCTATGTCGAGGATTTTGATCTCATGGCCACGTGTGTTCGCCTCTCGCAATACCGCTGCCGCAATATTAAGAGCCTGAACGAAGTTCTCGAAGTTGGCGCATTGGCTGCCCACGTGAAAGCTCAGTCCCTCGACCTCCAATCCCATATCGAATGCAGCGCAGATCAGATCCACTGCTTCCCCCGCGTCACAGCCGAATTTAGACGACAACTCCACCATTGACCCGGTGTTGGGAACTCGCAAGCGCAGGACAACGCCGGCATGTGGGGCGTATTGTTTGATTTTCAGCAGCTCGTTGCGGTTGTCATAGGTAACGAGGGGCTTGTAGCGGTCAAGCGCCTGGAGTGTCTCCTTTGGTTTAGTCGGATTGGCGAAAATGATTTTGTCCCAGATAAAGTCTTGCTGATCCTTGGGCGGAAGGTGTTTTATTCTTTCATAAACCAGCATGAACTCCGGAAGTGAGGCTACGTCGAAGCTGGCGCCCGCGCCGTACAAAGTGCGCACAATCTCCGACGCCGGATTCGCTTTTACAGCGTAATACGCCTGAACTCGAGGAAGGTGCCTCTTATATTTGGCGTAGTTGCGGCGGATGATCGCGTGATCGACCACAAGAACGGGTGTCCCGTGCTGCGCGGCGATTGCTTGAAGCTGTCGGGTTGTAGCCATAAGCCCCTCTGGTCC
>JBAVYG010000276.1:0-3955 GCA_049698675.1 Terriglobia bacterium | reverse complement strand
GGCAGCAGCCTTCTCGGAATCAATCGTCATTTTGCACACCGGGTCGACAACCTTCATGACTTCACCTCGAGGTTTGGAATCTTCAATCAACAGGTGGTGGGTCGCAAGCGGTAGATGGGTAAGGACCCCAGCCTCTAGCGCCATTTCTTAACTGACTACGGACGACGGCCCACTGACGATGGACAACCTTGGCGGCGCGCAATAGAAGGCATGCCGGGGCAAACTACGCGTGGCGCCCGACGGCGGTCGGTTCTTTAGACGGAGGGCGCGGGGCCGCCGAGTTCCAAGTTGATTTCGCCGACGCCGCCTTCGACTTTCACCTTAACCGTGACAGGCGACTTTCCGTAGGCCTCGTTCACATAGGCGTCACCATCTTTTATCAGGCCGCGGACGTTGATGGCGCCGATGCCGCCGTGTGCGGTGGCACGCACGCCAACGTCGCTGGGAAGCCGGACGGTAGCTCTGCCTACCCCGCCATCGATGTTGGCGGTGAGGTCATTCTTCCAATCGCCGCTCAAATCCACGATGGTTTCCCCCGCCCCAAGGTCGACGTCCAGCCTGCTGAGTGAGAGGCCTCCCAGAGTGAGCTTGGCGCGGCCTGCACCCTGGTCCACTTTCAGTTCCAAAGGCACCTTATTGCTGAGGTGCAAATCCCACTTGTTGTGACCACCTCCGCGACCGTGAACTGAGCCTCGCTCGCGGATCGTGAGCTGGCCCTGACCTCCGCTCACGTTGTATTCCACCTCAGGTCTTGATGAAGGGCTGCCGTATGAGAAGTCAGCCTCGAGCAGCTCCTTTGCGCCAGAGCCGACGCTCAACTCACCTGCGGGCATGTCGATCTCGACTCGGGCCGACTTGGCATCACCCAGCTTGACTGTCTGCGATTCCGTTCGCGGTGGGCCGGCATCCCAATCCTCCGTATTGCAGCCGGCGATCACCAACAGCGGCAGAACCATGAGCAAAAGGGAAAGCCGTGCCATGGGTTTGTCCATCTTACCTCCAGTGTGGCGTGTACATCATAGGCCGTGACCAGATTTCAGTCAACGCAGAGCGGGGTGCCAGCGCAGTGCCCCAGCATAGGCTCCAAGAAAGAATTACGAAGCATGAGTGGGGGATGTTCCGTGAGAAATTCGGTGGGCCATGGTGAGTCCTACACCCCCATCACCAGCCGAGGCAGGGCCCGCCTCGACTGGGGCATAGCCAACAGTTTTGCTATGAGCGGACCAATTCGTAAACGGTGATTTCGGGGGGGGCACCGAATCGGATAGGGACACCGATGGTTCCGATGCCCCGATTGACGTAGAGCTGGCCGCCTGGTTTCTCAAACCATCCTCTGACGTAGGGAGTAATGAGGCGGCTGGGGGAGAGGTCTGGATGGACAAACTCGAGCGTCACCTGACCACCGTGGGTGTGTCCGGCAAGGCTGAGGTCAATCCCCAGCTCGGCCGCGCGGTCGAAAGTGTTGGGGTTGTGGCTGAGCAGAATGTTAACCGTGCCGGGCGCCATCAGGCGGTCCACACCCTGAAGGTACTCCCGCACCAAGCGCTGGCCCCGTGGTCCCATGGGGGAGCGCGTCTGGTAGTCCACTCCGAGCAGGTTGATGACATCACCCCCGGACCTTATGAGAGCCCGCTCGCCTCGCAGGATGCGAATGCCTCGGCTCGCGAAAAGGCGAGTGATGGAATCCTCCACCTTCGCCCACATCTCGTGATTGCCGAGGCAGCCGTAAACGCCGAAAGGGGCTTTGACCCCCGCCAGCGCGGCAACCACAGCGGATTGAGTGGAGGGGTCCCAGGTGACAAAGTCGCCCGTGAGCGCGACCAGTTCTGGCTTGAGCCCGTTGGCGACGCCGACGTAGCGTCGAATCTCTTCGGCGGTCATGAACGGACCGATGTGGATATCCGAAAGCTGGGCGATCCGGAAACCCTCGAAGACACTGGGGAGCCGAGGTATCTTGATTCGCCGATGAGAGACTTCGAGGTTGAGACGCTCATAGAACATCCCGTAAGCGCCCGCAACAAACGGGGCCGTGGTCATCGCCAGGGCCGTTTTCTCAAGGAAACGACGACGCGCAAGTGACACAGGGCTTGGCAGCGGGATGGCGCGGCCGGCTTGGACGACCCTCCGGTAAACCCAACGGGCGGCGCTGGCCATCCGATCCGCCAGCCCTAAAGGGATCGCGATAAGAAAACCCGCTAGGGAGCAAATAATCCACCAACCGAACGGCGCTTGGAGGAGAGCGGCGCGTAAAGTGAGATGTGTGGCTTCGGCGCTTCGTAGGCCACCAAGGAAGTTATAGGCGAACAACAGAAGGTAACACACCAAGCCCGCGATGCTAACGCGACGGCGCCAAGTGGCGCTCGGGATTAGGGATGTTACCCATTTTCGCATTTGCCGAACCCAGAAAATCTGGCTGGCAATCAAAATCAACACCACCGCGCTACCGACTAGAAACCTCTGCAACATAAGGAATCAGCCCTGGAAACCTCCACCCTTAGTATACAATGCTTTCCACTTCGCATTTTGATGTTGGCACGCGGCGGAAGCCGCATCTCTTGTGCGAGCGCCCAAGTTGTGCTCCACCCATTGACTTTCAACCGCGGCAGAGTTAGTCTAAAAAGTTGGATCCATTCATCCTTATTATCACCGGGGAAACTTATGCCGTTTCAGATAGGGGATAAGGTTGTCTATCCCAATCAAGGTGTGGGTATCGTCGAACAGATTTCCACTCGAAACTTAACCGGTCAGCCCGAAATGTTTTATCTGCTTCGGCTCACCTCGGGCACCATGCGGGTGATCGTTCCTATCAGCAGCGTGGTCAACGTAGGTCTGCGCCGGGTGACCAGGACCAGCGAGATAAGCACCATCGTCGACTACTTGCAGAAGGGGCAGAGTAAGTCTCCGCAGGATTGGAAGGGGCGGTTCAAGGAGAATTCCGAGAAGATGCGGAGCGGGTCGCTTCAACAGGTTGCGGAAGTCTTGAAGACTCTCATCATCTTGAACCAGGCCAAGCCTCTTTCGTTCCGCGAGAAAAAGATGATGGATCGCGCCTGGCAACTCCTGGTTGATGAGATTGCCGTGGCGCGCGGGAGTTCGAAAGAGGCAGTCGAAGGCCAACTCGTCCGAGCCCTCAACAAATCTAATCTGAAGGCGCCTCTCCCGAGCTAAATCTGTCTTTCAACTCACACCGGGCCTGGAAGCCCCTCGGCCCGGCTTAGCGCGATATCAATCCCCCTCGCGGGCGCTAAGTGTTTTCCACAACATTTTGAATGTGCTTAAGAGAGAACCACCATATGTTGTGTTTTTCGGCTTGACAAACCGAACGGGTTGGATTAGATTCCTGCAAGTCGAGTGCGGGGGCTGGTCGCGCTCGGTGAGGGGTGCGGCCAGAGAAGCCGGGCGACCCCAATGCTCATTGGGACCACGACTCACCGCAATTCAGAGACTAACCGCCAGTTCCTACAGGAGGAGGCCAACATGGCAGAGAGGGATGCCGTTTCGATGGCAAAAAAAGCCGAGACTCCAACGAAGGAGAGCGCAAGCCAACAGGGCATTAATGTGAAGCGCTTTTTCACCAAGCCCGGCGTTCATCCCTTGGATGAGATCGAGTGGGAGTCGCGGACGGCGTCCATTCAGAACGAGAAGGGGCTGGTGATCTTCGAGCAACGCAATGTGGAAGTGCCCAGCGACTGGTCACAGACCGCCACCAACATCGTGGCTTCGAAGTACTTCCACGGAAAGCTGGGCACGCCGGAGCGCGAATCGAGTGTGCGGCAGCTCATCAGCCGCGTGGCTGACACCATCGCTCAGTGGGGGGTGGAGAGCGGGTACTTCCGCACCGAGGAGGATGCCGAGAACTTCCACGACGAACTGGTTCACCTCCTGGTTCGTCAAAAAGCTTCATTCAATTCACCCGTATGGTTTAACTGCGGCCTGTGGCACAAGTACCATCGGA
>JBAVYG010000275.1:0-4332 GCA_049698675.1 Terriglobia bacterium | reverse complement strand
AAGTTAGCTTGAGTGCGATGTGCATCTTGTCGGGGCACAGCGCGCTGTGCCCCTACGCCCGACCCCGCACCATTTTGTTCCTCCGGTATCTGCGTCGAACGGGCATCGAATCAAGTGATTCGGCTCGAACGGTGGCCGCCAACTTTGGAATTCGGGTTGAATCCTGTCCTTGTGTCAGCGAGCTTCAGGTTTTGGGTTATACTTGCATCGTTTTGCGAGCGCCAAGAGGCTTTGCCGTTCTTAGACGGTTGGCCTCCCGGGATGGCTTGCGCGAGGGTAGGTTTCACTTCGGCCGTCCAAGAGGAAAGTGTCGTGGGGTCTGAAATCATCGATATTCGCCACTTTGAGTTGTCGGCGTTCTCGGAGCTGCTGGAGGCAGAATCGCGGGCCTGGAACGAAGAGCTTTACTGGGATTTCACTTCCTCGGCTCGCGTGATTTCCACCTGCCTGGAAGAGAAGCGTCTCGCAGGGTATGCTCTGGTTCTGGATGGCGTGGTTCGTGGCTACTGCTTCTTTTTCTGCGATGGCGAAAAGGGCCTCATGGGAGATTTATTTGTCAGCCCGGCGCCAGCGGGTTTGGACCAGGCCCTGAAACTACTGGAGCACGCAAACGAAACGCTCCTCGCAACTCCCGGCCTGCGGCGCGTTGAAGCGCAGCTTCCGCACTACACCTTTGAGGATCTTGAGAGCCACTTCACTTCCTGGAAGTACAGCGGCTACCCACGCCGCTTCATGGCCTTGTTCCTTCCCGAGTGGCAACCCCATGCCTCGTCCGGGCCCGGACCTTCTGATCCCACACGGCGAGCCACTGCCAGCCGGGATGAGTTCTGGATCACGCCCTGCGATAAGAAATATGCCCGCGAGGCCGCGGAACTCCTCTTTGGCGCCTATCACAGCCACGTCGATGCGGCGATCAATGACCAATACAGCTCACTGGCAGGAGCAACACGCCTGCTCGATAACATCGTCCATTACCAGGGTTGCGGAGAGTTTCTTGAGCAAGTCTCCAAGGTCGCCATTCATCGCCCGACAAGCAAACTCGTCGGGGTCCTGACCGTGACCGCCGTCCGTTCCGATACAGCTCACATACCGCAGATTGCCATCGCGAGGACGCTGCAAGGAATCGGCCTGGGGACAGCGTTATTGGAGTCTGCCTTCAACGACCTTGCCAGGGCAGGCTACCAGCGGGTTTCCTTGACCGTCACCGACGCCAACTCGGGCGCTTTTCGCCTCTATGAGCGCCTCGGCTTCAAAACCTTCCGCACCTTCGGCGCCTTCGTCTTCAACCGCACCTGAAAGAACAGGATTCAGGATTCAGGAGTCAGGAGTCAGGGTTCAGATCACTTCGTTTTGGCTTTCAAGAGGTCCTTCAACTCATCCATGAATTCCCGAATGTCTTTGAAATCGAGATAAACCGAGGCAAATCGCACATAGGCGACTTTGTCGAGCTTCTTCAGGCGGCCCATAACCAGTTCGCCCAAGTCCGCGGCCGGACGCTCCCTTTCTGCCGACTCGGCCACAAGGGCCTCTGCCTCATTGACAATCTCCTCCAACTTGGACATCGGGACGGGCCGTTTCTCACAGGCTTTCAGCAAGCCAGCCAGAATCTTCTGACGGTCAAACTTCTCCCGCCGGCCATCCTTCTTCACCACCATATAGGGGATTTGGTCGATCCGCTCATAGGTGGTAAAACGGCGACCACACTTCGCGCATTCGCGGCGACGGCGAATGGTGTCGCCGATCTTTGCCTCGCGTGAATCCACAACCTTGTCTTCTATGTGACCGCAGAATGGACACCTCATAGTTAGTCACCAGTAGGCAGTAAGCACTAGGCAGCAAGTGTAGCGCAGCTCCCGTCCCGCAGAGCCGGAGACCTGCGGCTCTTCAAAGGCAGCAGGCGGACACAGCTTGTGCCTGCCGGGATGAATCTGCTTTCAACACCGTGCTAGTTATTCTCCAGGACCTCCCTTTCCTCTTCGGCGAGGGCCTCCAACTTTCTCAACGTCAGCCCTTCATGCACCAGCAGCACCAAACCCGAAGCCAAGCAAGGGACTGACATGATAATCCACAGCAGTATCGCCGCGCTCGTGGCCGCCTCGGCCGGCACGTTGTAAAACTCGTTCAGCGCAAGGATAATGCCCACCTGGTAGCCACCACCGATCCCCGGGATCTGCACGGCAAGTCCCAGCGCGGCGCAAAACAACGTCACAGCAGCCGCCGGCCAAGGCAGGTCCGCCACCTCCCCACGCAGGCTTTGGAAAACCAGCCAGAATACCGAGGTATTGAGAAACCACACCACGGCGGTCAAGGCCAGACTTCCCAATAGGTCCTTCCAGCTACGGATGACGCTCAAGCCCTCTGCAAATGACCGCAGGAAGCGCTCGAATCGCCTGAGCGCCGCTGCGGGCAGGAAGCGGAACAACCGCAACATCCAGGCGGTAAACTGTCTGGAGCGTAACCAGAACAGCAGCAACCCCACGACCAGCAAGACAGCGAGAACAAGCATGGCGTCCCCGCCACGATGCAGGGTGGCCAGGACCTTCGTCCCGCGCGCGGTTTCAGGCTCCACCGGCTCGAAATCCAGCGCCGCGGCAAAGAGCAACACAACGAACACCGTATCGAAGATTCGCTCCAGCAGCCACACCGCCAGCATGGCGCTCATGGAAACATTTTCCTTCTTGGCAATGTAAGCAGGCCGAACGAATTCTCCTGGCCGGCCGATAAGATAGATGGAACTGAAACCCAGGATCTGGCCCACAAACAAGACCCAGAGCGAGGCCTTCTTGATCGGTTTGAGGAAGAATCTCCACCGCCAGGCTCGGACGAGGTAGGTGGCGAAAACAGCGACCAGCGCCAGCAGCAACGGACCCGGGCTGGCTCCGGTGAGCAAAGCCCACAGGCGCGTCCACCGGAAGTTTCCCCACTCGGGACTTCGACTCAGGTTGTAAAAAATGAGTGCGATGATGATGGCTCCGATACCCAGCCACAACCATCGTCGGTACCCTTTTCTCATATCGGAAGAAATCTCGCCGGATTCCTCGTCCGAAAAGCTATCCGAACCCTCGGCCAGTGTCAAGCAACCACCACACTGTCGCTCTCAATTTCGGAATTCAGGCTCATCCCTTGACCGCAGGGTCAAGGATGCGGGAGGCGAGTCGCAAGAAGAAGCCGGGAAACCTGCGCCTTCGGAGTGGCGAGCAGGGCCTGGCAATCCGCATTGATCTCAATGGGGACCTTGGTCACTTCGGCAATCTTTTTATCGCGGACCGTTACTTTCAGCAGGAGGCCTCGATGTGTGGCTGGATCCTTCTGGTCGAAGATAAAATTGCCGAGGCTGTAAGCCACCCAGCGCCCGCGATACTGCTCGAGTGGCTGAATGACATGCGGATGGCTGCCCACGATAAGGTCGGCCCCGGCGTCGATCATCTTCCGGGCCAGCTCTTCCTGCTGGCGCGTGGGAGCGGTGGCGTACTCCACGCCCCAGTGCGGGCAGACCACCACCAAATCGGCAAGGTTCCGGGCGAAGCGAATATCTGCCGTAACCTGCTCAACGTCTAGCCACGCCACGCCCGGATGATCGACTCCGGCCGCCGCGTCTTGCGGATCGATGTTCACGTAAGCCAGAAACGCCACCCGGAGTCCGCCCAAATCCACCACCGTAGGGTGGTGAGCTTCCAGTCTGTTTTCACCTGCGCCTACCGTGTGGATGCCCACGGTATGAAGCCGCCCAAGCGTGTCCACCAGCGCCGCCGGTCCCCAGTCGTAGGCATGATTGTTGGCTTCGGAAACGATTGTGAAACCGGTCGCCTTCAAACCTTCCAGGGCCCGCGGATCGGCGCGGAAAGAATAAAGGTGATGGAGGTCACGCCCCCGGTCGGAAATCGGACACTCCAAGTTGCAGTAAGCCAGATCAGCGCCGTGCAACACTCCAGAGATTCGCCGGAAGGGGTAACCCCAATCGCTTTTGGCGTCCATTTTCCCGCCCACTCCCCGCGAAAGCATAACATCGCCCACGAAGATCAATGTGTGCTGTCGTGGGGCGATTGCCGCCAGGTGATCCAAGGAAGAGTTCGGACGCGAAGGCCTCGGTAAGCTGGGAAAAGAAGGAGTCGATGGACCGAATACACAGAGTCCCGCAATGGTAATCGCGCCGAGTATCGCGTTGCGGTAGCTGCGGGTCATGAGGGGACTACCAAGCATGATGCTGAAAAACTCGTCTAGCTTGTCATTCCGAGCCCTTCACTGTCATTCCGAGCGAAGCGAGGAATCTCGCCCTGCCCGTTCAGGGTAAACTGCGCGAGGAATCTCGCACTGGAGGCGCTTGGGGCAGCC
>JBAVYG010000274.1:0-5785 GCA_049698675.1 Terriglobia bacterium | reverse complement strand
AGTTGAAACACTCCTCGACTCCTCGACTCCTCAACTCCTCGACTCCGTCCTGGTCCGGCCATCGCGTGGACATCTACGAGGCCATCCGCCAGGGTCTCAACATCGACCTCCAAATCCTCCGCGCCGGCTGTGACGACGAAACCACCTGGCAACAGGAGTATTGCTGCCAGTTCATTTCCATCGCGGAGAATTTCATCCCGCCCGCACTTGTCGCCCAGTGCGTAAGCGCCGAGGCCGCAAAGGACTGCCCTCCCCAGTTCCTGGCCTCGGCGCCCCACCGTGACTTGGACTCTCGGCTCCCTGAGCCCCGAATTCCGAATTCGGAGTTTTACTTGGGCATCGATATCGGCCGCCACCACGACCGCACGGTGTTTTGGCTGGATAGCGTCACTGTAGGGCCGAGCGGCGCTCGGCCCGAGGCAGGCACGCCATGGCGTGCCCTTACGGGGTCCGATGCCGTTCGCCCCGGCGAGGATGGGGGCCGAGCGCCGCTCGGCCCTACGGCGCAAAAAACCGCCGTGGCGCGCCTGGTTCGCACCTTCTCCAATACACCCTTCGCCGAGCAACTCGACTTCGCCCGCCAACTGCTTTCCTTGCCCGGCCCTGACGGGCGTCCTCTGGTCCGCCGGGCCTGCATTGACTCAACGGGCATGGGGGCGCCGTTGGCCGAATCATTGGAGCGTGAGTTCGGACCGCGCGTAGAGCCTGTGACTTTTACCGCGGCCGTCAAAGAAGACATGGCTTACCGCGTCAAGCGACGAATGGAACAGCGGCTGGATCTTATTCCCGAGGCCCCGGAAATCGCCCGCGCCTTTGGAGCTGTCAAGAAGCTCGTGACCGTAGCGGGCAATACCCGCTTCGATGCTGAGCGCACCGACCTCGGCCACGCGGACGAGTTCTGGGCGAAAGCCCTCGCCGACCTTGCCGCCGAGCAGCAGCCCATCTCACACCTGAGTGACGGGGTGATCGTGGGCACGCCCAGAGCGGTGGCGTGGATGCCCTCCGCGCTGCCGGCAGAGTTTTGACCATTTTGCCATTTGCCCTTTGCCATTTGAATTTTGAATTTTTCTCGTAAGGGCAAGGCAAAAGGCAAAGGGCAAAAGGCAAAGTTCAAAAATGTCGTTACTCGAAACAATTCGACAAGCGGTGACGCCCGGGATCAGTTACCCCATGGTGACGTTGTTCCCGGGTGGTCCGATTGGGAACGAAGTAGGCCTCAATACGGCGCCGGGCCAGGACGCCGTGCCGGAACCCCAGGTAGCGCCGGCTTCCAGCCGGCCTGGCCGCCAGGATGGCGGCGGTACGGCTGACACGTTCCTCCGTGGCGCGGTTGGCACCGCGAACTTTGCCGGATTCATCCGCGACCTGGGCGAATACAATCCCATCCTCGAAGGCCGCAGCGGCTTCCTGGTTTACGAAAAGATGCGGCGCTCGGATGCGGATGTGCGCGCAGCCTTGCTCGCTTGTAAGCTGCCCATCCGGGCGGCTGACTATCAGATCGTGCCCGGCCTCAAGGAAAACGAACCGGGGTTTGACCTGGCAAAACAAATTGCGGACGAGGTCCGAGAAAACCTCTTGGGTGGCCTCGAATCGCCCACCAGTACGGGCTGCTGGGTGACACAAAACTTCGAGACGGTGAAGGAAAATGCGCTGCTCTGCCTGGATTTTGGCTGCGCCGCGCACGAAGATTTGTGGCATATCGACGGCGACAAAGTCCGGCTGCGCAAGCTCGCGCCGCGCCTGCCCTACACCTTCTACCGTTACCACGTTGATGACGACGGCGAGTCGCTGCTCTACCTCGAGCAGTACGGATACCGAGGCAACAATTTCGTTAACGTGCTGGTGCCGGCAGAGAAGCTCGCCTACTTCGTGAACGACATGGAAGGCGCGTATTTCTACGGGCGGTCAGTGTTGCGGGCGGCTTATCAGCACTGGTACATGAAGAGCCAGATTTACCGCATCGACGCCATCAGCATCGAGCGCAATGGCCTGGGCGTGCCGACCATCAAGCAAGGTCCCAACGTTTCCGCCGAAGACCGCAAGGCGGCGCAGCAGTGGGTACAGATGCTCGCCGCGCACGAAAGTACGGGCCTTTCACTTCCCAGTGGCTGGGAGTTCGTGCTGACCGGGGTCTCCGGGCGGGTGCGCGACCCGCAGGCTTCCATTCAGCACCACAGTGAAATGATCTTGCGCTCGGTGCTGGCAAACTTCCTCTCGCTCGGCACTACGCAAACCGGCTCGCGCGCCTTGGGCGGCTCGATGCGCGATTTCTTCTACCTCTCGCTCGAAGCGGTCTCGCGCAAGATTGACGAGACGATCACGAATACCTCGATTCGCCGCCTGGTGGATTACAACTACGGAGTCGAGAGTCAAGAGTCGAGAGTCGAAGCGCCGAATCCAAAATCCAAAATCAAAAATCCAAAATTGCCTTACCCGCGCCTCGTAACCTCGAACATCATCGTGATTAATCCTCTCGAGCTGCTCGAGGTGGCGAAGGACGTGGGCAAATTCGACGTGGACCTGCTCCAACCGGACAATGACACGGAGAACTGGATCCGCAAAAAGTGCGGCCTGCCGCTCAAGTCGAACACGTCGCGCCCGCGCTGGGCGCCCATCCAGACGCGCCTGCAAGAGCAAGAGGCAGGAGAGTTTCCTGCCGAGCCGGGGGCGAAGCCGCAAGAAGAAGGTCCAAAAGTCCAATTACGACCGGGAGGCGCAATCGGATGATCGCCCCAAAGATGAATGCGGGATAGTGAGTGGTGAATAGGGAATTTTGAATTAAGGAGCTGTGAAATGCGAGCGGGATTGGGGAACCAGGAATCGGGATTCAAGTGGTGGCTGGTGCTTTTGCTTGCGGCGCTCTATGCGCTTTTTCTGAATCCACGCTGCTGGCCGCCGGTTCATGCGGCAGGCCCCGCACCGTACGGTGCAGGGGCAGGGACGAACGTGCAGCCGCGGCCCACTGGCGTGGTGACGGATACGCCAGCGATCACGATTGCGGGGGCGACGGCGGACACTGCGAGCACGCCCACAACCACAGCCCATGAGGCGCAAATTCAGTGGACGTTTGGCACTGTGACGGGAACTTACACCACTTGCACGGCGCAGGCCAAGACCAGCTACGATGGCTCGACTTGGCTCACCTTGGGCAGCGCTGTGTCGCTCACGGTGACCACGGGCGCCATCAATGCCTGGACGATCTTGGAAGAGGTAGGGACGGGTTCAGTGACCACCTCCGCAGTAAGCTCGACGGCGGCGCTGGGCTTTGGCCAGGCCACCAAATTTACCTTCGCGTGCTCGGGTGGTTATGGAACGAGCGCGCCAGTGACGATAAGCGTGATTTATCGGTGAGTTGAGAAGATCGGGTCATCGGGTCATCGGGCCATCGGGCCATTGACTCGCTGCTCTTCAATCGCTCGATGGCCAGATGGCTCGATGGCCCGATTCTAGGAGGGAATGATGCGAAACCTTTTGGGCAAAAGATTCGAGGCCGTGGCCTCGATTCTGATCGTGGCGACTTTCGCGGCTGTGGCGATGCTTTTGAATGGCGGGCGGCTGGCCTACTTCGGGCATCACCCGCTTAACCACCTCAGCAACACCGAAACCATTCCGGCGAGTTCGACCATTTATGCCGAGAACGTGTTTCAGGGCAAGCATATCTGGAAGCCCGTCGATTTCGGGCCTGACGGCTTGTCGCTGAAGGATTTTATCCAGCAGATGTACGAGAAGACATTTCCCCAGGCCGTAGGGGCGAGCGGCGCTCGCCCTGGCGGGGCCGAACGCCGTTCGGCCCTACGGGAGGGTGCGGCCGATCTGCCGCACTGGGTCCACGTCGTGGCGCGCCACCCGGATGGCACAATCTTTCTGGACGTGACGGGGCACAATCTGCGCACTAACGCGGGGATCAACTGGCAGGAAGGCCAGATGGCGGGCACCACTGCTGCCGTCTGCACCTACATCGCGCTGACCAACACCGCGATCACTCCCAACGCAACCGACACCAGTTTGTCCGGGGAGATCACGGCCAATGGGCTATCGCGCGCCTTGGGCACTGTCACGCATACGTCGAACGCGACCAGCTACACCCTGGCGAACACGTTCACGGCCACGGGGACGCAGGCGGCCCAGGCTGCGGCCATCCTCAATGCTTCGTCTTCGGGAACGATGTGTTTTGAGAACACATTCACCCAGGCATCGCTGGCCAGCGGCGACACGCTGACCGTGACGTGGACCATAACTTTCTAGGATCGGGCCATTGATAGATCGGGTCATCGGGTCATTGAGTCATCGGGCCATTGAAGAGCAATGACCCGCCTCCCGTCGCCTTGGCTAAGGGAGGCCCGATGGCCAGATGGCTCGCCTCCCGTCGCCTTGGCTAAGGGAGGCTCGATGGCTCGATGGCCAAATCTTCTTATGTTGAAACGGCTCAAATTCGCTCTGTGCTTTGTGCTGGCGGTAACCTGCCAGTGGGCCGCAGCCTCGACCCCGGCCCTCGATCACCAAGCATCTGCCGATTGCTCCGCGCAGTGCTCAGGAACGCCAGCAACTGTCTCAGTCTCATTTACGGCGACAGCGGGCACACACATGATCGTGCAGGGAACATGGTGCCACGATGCTAGTTGTGCCACGGCTATATCCACATCGAATGTCTCCGGCATATCAGACGGATCGAACACCTTCATTCAGAAAATTCTTACTGCCGCCGACGCCAATGTAGGTCGCTACCTATACGAAGTCACCTCGGCAACAGGAGGAACAAACACCATCACCCTGACTTTTGCCGGCGGGGTGGCCATCTACTACGCGACCATATTGGTAGATTCATGGACCAACCTGGCCTCGGGCGATGCCTTCGACCAATCTGGTGAGGCAAACAACACCACAGCAAATGCTTCCTGCGCCACCTCTGGGAACCTTGGCCAAAGCAACGAACTGGTCTTGGGAATGTTGAATAACGGGGGCCAAACGGCGACCCATGGATCGGGGTTTACGGCCATCAATGCTCCAGAGACGGGAACTCTGGATGAATACGAGATTGGAGGTTCCAGCGGTTCGACGGTTACGGCGACATTTTCCAGCACTGCGGCGACCTGGGCATGCCAGGTAAGTACGTTCAAGGCTGGCGGCGCGGCCTACACCGCGTCCCCGAGCGAGTCGAATCCCGCTTCCGACAGGATTAGCCGCTTGGCGACGTTCAGGCGGGCGGACAGTGAGACTAAAGTGGCCTCGGACGCGATCGCGCGCCAAGTGAGCTCCGGTCGGGGCGACAGCGAGAGTAACACGGCTTCCGACCTGATCTCACGAGATGCGGGATTTGGCCGAGGGGACAGTGAAACCAACACAGCCTCCGATTCCCTGGCCCGTTCGGCCACTTTTGGCCGGGGCGACACCGAAACCAACATCGCCTCGGATACCGTTGCGCGCTTGGCGAGCTTCGGGCGGGGGGACAGCGAGACCAACGTCGCCTCTGATCTGATTGCACGTTCGGGAGTTTTCGGGCTAGTCGACAATGAAAGCAATACCGCGGCAGATTCGATTGCGCGCTCGCAGGGTTTGAGCCGTGGGGATAGCGAGACCAACGTCGCCTCGGATGGGATTGCGCGCTCGGCGAAGCTTGGCCGGGGAGACAGCGAAGCCAATATGGCCTCGGATTCGATTGCGCGTTCGGGAGCTTTCGGGCGGGGCGACAATGAAAGCAATACCGCGGCAGATTCGATTGCGCGCTCGCAGGGTTTGAGCCGTGGGGATAGCGAGACCAACGTCGCCTCGGATGGGATTGCGCGCT
>JBAVYG010000273.1:0-2288 GCA_049698675.1 Terriglobia bacterium | reverse complement strand
GCATCCTGACTCTGGCCAAGACTGAGGGGATGCTCTTCAAATGGGGTTCGGGCACGGGCACGAACCTCTCACCACTCAGGTCCTCAGTGGAGCCACTGTCGGGCGGCGGTGTGGCCTCCGGTCCCCTCTCATTTATGAAAGGCTATGACGCGTTTGCGGGGGTCATCAAATCGGGCGGCAAGACGCGCCGCGCGGCCAAGATGGTAATCCTGAATATTGACCACCCGGATATTGTCGAATTCATAGAGTGCAAAGCCAAGGAAGAGCGCAAGGCCTGGGCGCTGGTGGACGCCGGTTACGACAGCGCCATCGACGGCGAAGCCTACAGCTCCATCTTTTTCCAGAACGCCAACAACAGCGTGCGGGTGACCGATGAGTTCATGAAGGCGGTGGTGGAGGACAAGGAATGGACCACGCGCCAGATCTCCACGGGCGAGCCGGCGAAGACCTACCGCGCGCGCGACCTGATGAAGAAGATTGCGGAAGCGGCCTGGCAATGTGGCGACCCGGGGATGCAGTTCCACACCACCATCAACAAGTGGCACACCTCCAAGGCCACGGCCCCCATCAACGCCTCCAATCCTTGTAGCGAGTACATGTTTTTGGACGACTCCGCCTGCAACCTCTCCTCGCTGAACCTGATGAAGTTCCTCGCGCCCGACGGCAAGTTCGACCCTGAGGCCTTCCGTCAGGCCGTGGACGTGATGATTACCGCGCAGGACATCATCGTGGACAACGCCAGCTATCCCACGGAGAAGATTGCCATCAATTCTCATGACTTCCGCCCCCTGGGGCTGGGTTTCGCCAACCTGGGCGCGCTGCTCATGGCCAGCGGCCACCCTTATGACTCGGACGCTGGCCGCGACTTCGCCGCCGCTATCACCGCCTTGATGCACGGTGAGGCGTACCTCCAATCCTCCCGGATGGCGGCTGAGCTCGGTCCCTGCGCCGGCTACCCGCTGAACCGCGATCCCTTCCTGGGCGTGATCGCGATGCACCGCCAGGCGCTGGGGAAGATCAACCCTCACAAGGTTCCCGAGAACTTGTTGGAGAGCGCGAAGAAGCTCTGGGACGATTGCCTGGCGAGCGGCATGAAGTACGGTTACCGCAACGCCCAGGTGACGGTGCTGGCGCCCACGGGGACCATCGGCTTCATGATGGATTGCGACACCACCGGCATTGAGCCCGACCTGGCGCTGGTCAAGTACAAGAAGCTGGTGGGCGGCGGGCTGATCAAGATCGTGAACAACGTGGTTCCCACCGCGCTGTTGAAACTTGGCTACACGCCCCCGCAGGCCGCCGACATCGTGAATTACATCGACCAGCACGGCACCATCGAGGGCGCTCCAGGCCTGAAGCCGGAGCACCTGCCGGTTTTCGATTGCTCCCTGAAGCCCGCCAACGGCAAGCGTTCCATCCACTACATGGGGCACGTGCGCATGATGGCGGTCGCGCAGCCGTTCCTCTCCGGCGCTATTTCAAAAACAGTTAATATGCCGGAGGAAGCGACGGCGGAAGAAATCGCCAATGTTTACACCGAGGGCTGGCGCCTGGGCCTGAAGTCCATCGCCATCTATCGTGACGGGTCGAAGCGCTCCCAGCCGCTCAACACCTCGGATGCGAAGCCCCAAGGGCAGGATTCAGGATTCAGGATTCAGGATTCAGGAGACAGAAGACACGAAGCAGAAGGAGCTGAGGAAAAGACCGCCAGCCCCCAGCCTCCAGCCCCCGGTCCCGCGCCGGTGGCGTCCACGCCCAAGCCCTACCGCCACAAGCTGCCTGACGAACGCGATGCCGTCACCCATAAGTTCTCCGTGGGCGCGCATGAGGGGTACCTGACCGTGGGCCTTTACGAGGACGGCCAGCCGGGCGAGATCTTCATCACCATGGCCAAGGAAGGTTCCACTGTCTCCGGCCTGATGGATTCTTTCGCCACCGCCGTTTCACTGGCCCTGCAATACGGCGTGCCGCTCAAGGTGCTCTGCGACAAGTTCAGCCACATGCGCTTCGAGCCCAGCGGCTGGACCAATAACCCCAAGATCCACTATGCGAAGTCCATCATGGATTACATCTTCCGCTGGATGGCCTGCAAGTTCCTGCCCAAGGATGCGCAGCCCCGGGAGGATGCCAGCGTCGCTTCGCTGAACGGTACGGAGGTCGAGAAAGCCGCCGGCTTGGCCACGCAGTTCAGCCAGGCGGCGGGCGGAATTGCAGGCGCGGAAATGGGCCAGCCGGGCCTTGCCGGAGTCGCCCACAGCGACGACGCGCCAAGCTGCTCCGATTGCGGC
>JBAVYG010000272.1:0-5901 GCA_049698675.1 Terriglobia bacterium | reverse complement strand
GCGGTGGGACCATTGCTCGTAGTCGGCTTCTGCGTCCTTGATTACTTGATCGAAGGGTACCTTGCCCGTTGCGTAGAATTCTCTCAGTACTTCGAGCTTCTTGTTGAAGAAGTATCTGATGTCCATGCGGGTTCGCCCTCCTTGTCGCCACTCTTAAAGGCAGTCCCCTATGCTGGACCGAGGCCGGTTGCCACTATCTGGCGATCTCCGCTTGACGAAGCTGCTACTTCACGATGCCGCGCGGTCATGCGCAGCTAGGCTATGCGTTGTAGAGACGTTCCAGCAAAACGTGTCGCCCTGAGAGGGCCCAACGGGCCGCCTCTACGTTCTTGCCGCCTTCGCCGTGGCGCGCGCGAAGGTCATCGTGCCCTTCTTCAGGTCGCCGTCAACTTCCACCGTTTCGCCGGGCAGCACCTCGCCGTCCAGGAGCTTCATGGCCAGCGGGTCCTGGATGAGGCGTTGAATGGCGCGTTTCAGCGGACGCGCTCCGAACTGCGGGTCATAGCCTTCGCGGAAGAGCAGCTCGTTCGCCCTGGACGTCAATTCGATCTGAATCTTGCGCTCCGCCAGGAGGTTCTTCAGATAACCGAGTTGCAGTTCGATGATCTTCTTGATGTTTTCCTTGCCCAGTGGGTTGAAGATCACAATCTCGTCCACGCGGTTCAAGAACTCGGGACGGAAGTGTTCGAGCAGCGCCTCGTGGATTCGTTTCTTGAGGGCTTCGGAAATAGCTGGCGGTTCATCGCCGCCGCGCCCCTCCATCGCCTCGTGAATGTAGGTGCTGGCGATGTTGGAGGTCATGATGATGACCGTGTTCTTGAAGTCCACGGTGCGCCCCTTGCCATCTGTCAGGCGGCCTTCGTCGAGGATCTGGAGGAAGATGTTGAAGACGTCCGGGTGTGCCTTTTCGATTTCGTCGAAAAGCAGGACCGAATAAGGCCGGCGCCGCACCTGCTCGGTGAGTTGCCCGCCTTCCTCATACCCTACGTAGCCCGGGGGCGCCCCGATCAGCCGCGCCACCGCGTGCTTCTCCATGTATTCCGACATGTCAATGCGCAGCATAGCGCGCTCGTCGTCGAACAGGAATTCCGCCAGCGCCCGCGCCAACTCAGTCTTGCCCACGCCTGTGGGGCCGAGGAAGAGGAACGAGCCGATAGGCCGCTTGGGATCGGAAAGCCCGGCGCGGCTGCGTCGCACGGCGTTCGAAACGAGCTTCAGCGCCTCGTCCTGCCCGACCACCCGGAGTCGCAGGCGGTCTTCCATCTGAACGAGCTTGGCGACGTCGCCCTCGAGCATCTTCGACACCGGGATACCTGTCCACTTGGAGACCACACGGGCCACGTCCTCTTCGTCGACCTCTTCTTTCAGCATCCGGCCCGCTTTCTCCATGCCCTCGAGTTTCGCGTTCACGGCAGCCAGTTGCTTCTCCAGTGTCACCAGTTTGCCGTAACGAATTTCCGCCGCCTTGTTCAGGTCGCCTTCGCGCGTTACACGCTGTTCGTCGACCTTGGCCTGCTCGATTTCCTGCTTGAGCCGCCGGATTTGCGTGATGACTTCCTTTTCAGATTTCCAGCGCAGCTTGAGCTTGGACGACTCCTCTTTCAGTCCGGCTAACTCCTTTTCAAGCGCTCCGAGGCGCTCACGCGAGGCCGGGTCATCCTCCTTGCGCAGCGCCTGCCGCTCGATCTCGAGTTGGGTGACGCGGCGCTCGATCTGGTCAATCTCCGCCGGCATGGAATCGATTTCAATGCGGAGGCCGGAAGCGGCCTCGTCAATCAGGTCGATGGCCTTGTCAGGCAGAAATCGGTCGGAGATGTAACGGTTCGAAAGAACCGCGGCGGCGACGATAGCGGAATCCTTGATGCGCACGCCGTGATGAACCTCGTAGCGCTCCTTGAGCCCACGAAGAATTGCGATGGTGTCCTCGACGCTCGGCTGGCCTACGTAAACCGGCTGGAAGCGGCGCTCGAGCGCAGCATCCTTTTCAATGTATTTCTTGTACTCATTGAGCGTGGTGGCGCCGATGCAGCGCAATTCGCCGCGCGCCAGGGCAGGCTTGAGCATGTTCGAGGCGTCAATGGAGCCTTCCGCCGCGCCCGCCCCCACCAGCGTGTGGAGTTCGTCGATGAAGAGGATGACCTGGCCGCTTGACTCCTCGATCTCCTTGAGCACGGCCTTCAGGCGGTCTTCAAACTCTCCCCGGTACTTCGAGCCGGCAACCAGCGCCCCCAGGTCAAGTTGCACCAGCCGCTTGGACTTGAGCGACTCAGGCACATCGCCAGCCACCACGCGCTGCGCGATGCCCTCCACGATAGCCGTCTTACCCACACCGGGCTCGCCGATCAGCACGGGATTGTTCTTGGTGCGCCGCGAAAGAACCTGGATAACCCGCCGCACCTCATCATCGCGGCCAATGACGGGGTCGAGCTTGCCGCGCCGCGCCAGTTCCGTAAGGTCGCGCGCGTATCGTTCCAGGGCCTGGTATTTGTCCTCGGGGTTCTGGTCAGTCACGCGCTGCGTCCCCCGGACCGAAACCAGGGCCTTCAGGATGGCGTCGTGGGTCACTCCGAGATGAGCCAGAATGCGGCCCGCAGCGTCCTTCGACTTTCTCGACAGGGCAAGCAGGAGGTGCTCGGTGGAGACGAACTCGTCCTTGAATTGCTCGGTCTCTTTGGAAGCTTGGTCCAGGACTTCTTTGAGCGCCGGGGAGAGATAATGGTCCGTGGTTCCCCCCACCTTGGGGAGATTCTCGATGGCCCGCTCAGCTTCCTTTGCGACCGAAGCGGGTGGTACCCCGAGCCGGGCCAGAAGGCTTGGGACGATGCCCTCCTTCTGGTCGATCAAAGCCAATAGCAGGTGCAGAGGTTCCAGTTGTTGGTTGCCGAAACGGCTGGCAACATCCTGCGTCCCCTGAAGGGCTTCCTGGGCTTTTACCGTGAATTTGTCAAAACGTGTCGCCATATTGGAAACTCGAAAATGGAAATTAGAAACTGGAAAATCGAAACTCGAAATTAGAAACTCGAAAACCGGCCGCCCAATGTACCAGGCGCCACTATACAATTTAGCGAGGCAAACGGCTCAAAAAAATAAACCGCGCCGGGCCGCCTTGGCGACCGTAGCGCGGTTCAAGAATCCTGCTTGGGAAGATTGTTGCCGGGTCTTCGGTAGACCCTGACCGCTCGAACCGGACCACTTTAGCTCTTGGTCACGTCGATCTTGATGGTCTTCGGCTTCGCCTCTTCGCGCTTCGGCATCGTCAAGGTCAACAAGCCATCCTTGTACTCAGCCTTCACTTTCTCGGCGCTGATCGAATTGGGGAGCGAGAAGCTGCGAGCAAAGGAGCCATACGACCGCTCAATGCGGTGGTAGTTCTGCTCATTGACGTCTTTTTCGTAATTGCGTTCGCCTTTCAGATAGAGCGTGTTGTCCTCAACCCGGACTTCCACGTCCTTCGGATCGATCCCGGGCAGCTCCGCCTTCAGGACGATCGCGTCCTCGGTCTCATAAATGTCGACCGGAGGAGCCCATGAGCGTGTCGAGACTTCCGTCTCACCGGACATGGGCGAAAAAGCTTCTTTGAGCAGACGGACATATTCCCTCTGACTCGTCAGAAGATCTCGGAAGGGTTCAAATCTCACGATAGCCATTGTCACTTACCTCCTTGAGTTTTCTTTCTCCATCCTTAGTAGATGCACATCATATAACTTGAGTTACTTATTGTCAATGATTATTTTCTCCTTTATTTCAATGACTTACAATTTGTAGCCGCAGCGGGGTCCTCAGTTGTCGGTCCGATTTCTAACTGTTTTTGGCCTGGAGAGCTGATTCCAAAGGGTTCTTCGGGCGCCAGAGCTGGTAGGGGAATATGGAGATCACGCGGCTGACTGCGAGCCTCAAACCCGCGCACAACCTCCCTTCCGCGGATTGCTTCGCCGCCGCTCTCGCCCAAGCCCGTAAAGCGACGTTAGTTACCAGCGATGGGGACTATCTTGGCGTATAATATCCCCCGCTATGCCCCCGCGCGTCTTGTCAAGCACGCTCATAATTCGTCACCTCACGGGAAGCGATCCCGCCGTATTCCAAGTCACGCGTCTTTCCGATGGCAAAACGACCGAGCTTGCTTCCCCGCCCTCCCCGGTCGCCTTTCCCGTCGAGGGGCGGCCCGACAAGGGCTTGATGCGCGAGCTCCAATGGTATCTGGAGACTTTTCTTGTGATAGACTCTGGCCAGTGGCTCATCAAGGCAATCGTGGTCTTTCGTCATGCGAAAGATCCCCACCTCGTGCGCCAATCGGTCCATAACTTTCTATTGTTCCATCAAGCTGCGCTGGCTGCTGACCAAGCCAAGCTCGAGGCGTTGTGGAACGAAGCTGGGCTCGGCCCCTTCCCCAAGCCGAGCGCGTAGCCGCCTTTGGAGTGCGGCCCGCCGCGGCGGGTTGCCGCTTTGTAGCGCCGACCTTTAGTGTTTATTGCCAAGACATCCTTTACAGCGGGTGCCATGACATCCTTTACACTTCAGGTTTGGTTTTGCGGGCCGGGGGACCCGGAGGGCGACCGGAGGGTTCCCCGGCCCGGCGGCGGCTGCGCCTTCCCGCCGCGCTACTACCAAGGATCGAGTGCAAGCTTGCTCTTTGTCGATCTCGCGGATGTACATATGCCGATAGCTCACCAGCAGCTTCGAGTCAAGGCGCTCGATCCGCACGCGCTGGCTGGCCAGCGCCCCGCACACAAACCACCGGTGTCCTCCGTCTTCCAGCATGCCTTGGGTGTTCAACCGTTTCACTTCACTTCCCACCGGGTACTCCCATTCGCGCGGCCGTTCCTGATAGCCTTGCGGACTCGGCTGATACAGCTCCCGCGGTCGCCGCTGGCCCAGCGCCTCATGCGGTCGGCGCTGGTTGTAGTCGAGCTGGACTTGCGCCAGCAGTCCCGGCCATTCCGCCCAGCGCGTGGGCAGGCCCCGATGGCGCAGTTCCGCGCCCAGCGTCCGATGGAAGCGCTCGACCTTGCCCTGCGTCTGTGGGTGGCAGACCCGTCCCTAGTGCAAGCGAATCCCTTGCACGATCAACTGCACCGACAGCCAGGTCAGGCCCCAGCCATTCTGCTCCGACCACCAGAGCGATCCCCGGTCCATCAACAGGGCTTGCGGTACCCCGTAGTTTCGGAAGGTCTCCACCAAACACGGCCACGCCTGCGCGCACGTCAGCTCCGGCAGCGCGTACAAGCCCACCAGGTACCGGCTGTGATCATCCAAAATCGACAGCGCATGGCACTCCCGCTCGGGCAGCGGATACTTCCCCTTGCTGTCCATCTGCCACAATTCATTGGGGGCCGATCGCTCGAACCGTTTCAGCGCCGCAGCGTGGACGTCCTCGGCTACCAGCCCGCGCCGCTCCAAGATGCGATGAATCGTGCGCACCGGCACCACCACGCCCGCTTCATCGCGCAGCACCACATGCAGCTTCTTCGCCCCCCAGCCCGTCTCTTGGCGCAAAGCAGCGATGCGTTCCTCCTTCTCGGCTTCCGTGCGCCTCGGACTGTGCTGCGGACGTCGACTCCCCTCGCACAGGGCGGTGAAACTCCCCCCGCGCTCATAGCGCCGTCGCCACAGGTAGCCCGTGGGCCGCGATATCCCAAACTCCCGGCACAAGCCCACCATGCTCTCCTTCCCGCTCACCGCCCGAATTACAAATCGCATCCGCTGCTCGTCCACGTTCACCCTGTTCCACGGCATCTCTCCCGGCCTCCTCCCCGTGGCCGGGTACTATACTTCACGGTGTAAAGGATGTCCTGGCAACCATTGTAAAGGATGTCATGGCACCATACACTTCAGCCCGGCGCTGTCGTAGCGCAGGTCCCGCCCTCCGGACCTGCGGCCCTCCACAAGCAGAAGACATTAAAC
>JBAVYG010000271.1:0-5073 GCA_049698675.1 Terriglobia bacterium | reverse complement strand
AGGCAAACCTTGTTCCGCAGCAGCCCTTACGATCGAGTCAGTTTGATCGGTGAGTTCGACGCCATTCGCATCAGTCTGGCTTCGCCCGAGAAGATCCGTTCCTGGTCGCATGGCGAAGTCACTAAACCAGAAACTATCAACTATCGGACTTTCAAACCGGAACGCGATGGACTTTTCTGCGCCAAGATTTTCGGCCCGGTCACCGACTGGGAATGCTTGTGCGGAAAATACAAGCGCATGAAGCACCGCGGGGTGATTTGCGACAAGTGCGGTGTCGAGGTGACTCTTTCCAAGGTGCGGCGCGAGCGCATGGGTCACATTGAGCTGGCAGCTCCGTGCTCCCACGTCTGGTTTTTCAAAGGTCTGCCCAGCCGCATCGGTCACCTGCTCGACATTTCTCTCCGGGACCTGGAAGCCATTCTCTATTTTGAGAAGTACGTTGTGGTGGATCCCGGCGAAGCCCCCCTTAACGAAAAGGAACTGCTCACGGAAGAACGCTATCGGCAACTTCAACAGGAATTCCCGGGAAAGTTCCGCGCCGGGATGGGTGCGGAAGCGATCAAGGAACTCCTCAAGGGAGTGGATATTGAGGCGCTCGCTGAGGAACTGCGGGACCGGATGAAGACCGATGCCTCCCAGCAGAAGCGGGTCAAGTATGCCAAGCGTCTGAAGGTTCTGGAGGCGTTCCGCAGGTCCGGAAACAAGCCGGAGTGGATGATCCTCGATGTGATTCCGGTGATTCCGCCGGAGTTGCGGCCCCTGGTGCCCTTGGATGGCGGCAGGTTTGCCACCTCCGATCTCAACGACCTCTATCGCCGGGTGATCAACCGCAACAACCGGCTGAAGAAGTTGATGGAGCTGCACGCCCCGGACGTCATTGTGCGCAACGAAAAGCGCATGCTCCAGGAGGCGGTGGATGCCCTGTTCGACAACGGTCGTCGTGGACGTGTGCTGCGGGGCGCCAACAACCGGCCACTGAAGTCGCTCTCCGACACCCTGAAAGGCAAGCAAGGCCGCTTCCGGCAGAACCTGCTGGGCAAGCGCGTGGACTACTCTGGCCGCTCCGTCATCGTGGTGGGTCCGGAGCTGAAACTCCACCAGTGTGGTCTTCCCAAGAAGATGGCGCTGGAACTCTTCAAGCCTTTCATTTACCACCGCCTGGAACAGGCCGGGCACTGTACTACCATCAAGGCCGCAAAGGAAATGGTGGAACGGCAGGAACCGGTGGTGTGGGATATCCTGGAAGAAGTCATCAGTGACCACCCGGTACTGCTCAACCGCGCTCCCACGCTTCACCGTCTGGGCATTCAGGCCTTCGAGCCCCTGCTGGTCGAGGGCAAGGCCATAAAGATTCACCCCCTGGTTTGCACGGCGTTCAACGCCGACTTCGACGGCGACCAGATGGCGGTGCACATTCCCCTCTCCCCCGAAGCGCAAATCGAGGCTTCTGTCCTCATGTTGTCTTCGTCCAATATCCTTTCCCCAGCCAACGGCCAGCCTCTGGCGGTTCCCACACAGGATATCGTGCTGGGCATTTACTACCTGACCAAGGACAAGCGCGGGGCCAAGGGGGAAGGCCGGGCTTTTGCCAATTCCGAAGAGGTCCTGTTAGCCCTGGAAGCGGGCGAGGTTGAGACGCTAACACCCATCCGCCTGCGCTTCACCGGCCGCGTGATTGACCTGACCACCGCCTATGATGACCAGGACGTGCTTCACTCCGAGCCCATCACGGTGAAGAACCAGTTCATCAACACTACGGTCGGGCGCGTGATCTTCAACGATCATCTGCCCAGCGGTGTGCCCTTCGTCAACGGCCTGCTCAGGAAGAAAGGTCTTGGGGCGCTGGTCAATTAGTGCTACCTGCGCCTCGGCCTGGAGACCACGGTGCAGATGCTGGACGAGATCAAAACACTCGGTTTCCTTTACGCCACCAAGGCGGGGATTTCCATCGGCATCGACGACCTCGTGGTGCCTCCCAGCAAAGCCAAGCTGGTGAACGATGCCGAACTGGAAGTGATCGATGTGGAGAAGCAGTACCAGGAAGGCGCCATCACCCACGGCGAGCGTTACAACAAGGTGATCGCCATCTGGTCGAAGGTGACCGACGACGTGGCGGACGAGATGTTCCAAACCATGGAAGCCCAGGACAAGTCCGGCCAGTTGAACCCCATTTACATTATGGCGGATTCCGGGGCGCGCGGTTCCAAGCAACAGATCCGACAGCTTTCAGGAATGCGCGGCTTGATGGCCAAGCCTTCGGGCGAAATCATCGAGACTCCTATCACCGCCAACTTTCGCGAAGGCCTCAACGTCTTGCAATACTTCATCTCCACGCACGGCGCGCGCAAGGGCTTGGCGGACACGGCGCTCAAGACGGCGGACTCCGGATACCTTACGCGCCGCTTGGTCGATGTGGCGCAGGACGTCATCATCTCGGAATTCGACTGCGGCACCCTGGACGGCATCACCGTCGAGCCGATCGTGGAAGCCGGGGAAGTCGTCGAGCCGCTCCGTGACCGTATCGTGGGCCGCGTCGTCCTGGAGCAGATCAAGGACTACGAGGGCAACGTCATCGTGGATGTCAATCAGGAGGTCAACGAAGACCTGGCCGCTTCCATTCAGGCTGCCGGAATCGAGCGGGTGAAAATCCGCTCCGTGCTGACCTGCGAGTCGCGGCGCGGAGTTTGCGTGCGCTGCTACGGGCGAAATCTGGCCACCGGCAAAGTGGTCGAGATGGGCGAGGCCGTAGGAGTCATCGCCGCGCAGTCCATTGGCGAACCCGGCACCCAGCTCACCATGCGGACCTTCCATATCGGCGGAACCGCCAGCCGAATCAGCGAGCAGACCACCCTGGAGGCGAAGAACAACGGCTTCCTGAAGTTTCATAACCTCCAGACCGTGGTCAACCGGGACGGCAACTTTGTGGCCATGAACCGCAACGGCGCGGTGGTGGTGGTTGACGACAAGGGCCACGAACGCGAGCGCTACTCGGTAGTCTACGGCGCCAGGATCAAGTTTGCCGACGGCGCTCCCGTCAAGCTGGGGAATGTCCTGGTCGAATGGGATCCTTACACCTTTTCGATCTTGACGGAAGTCGCCGGCACGGTTCAATTCAAGGATCTGGAAGCGGGAATTACCCTCCAGGAACAGGTCGATGAAGTCACCGGCATGTCCCAGTGGGTGGTGACGGAAGCGCCGGGTGAGGAACATCAACCCCGGCTGGTGATTCGCGATGAAAAGGCCGGGGCCAAGGGAGCTAAGAAATACCTGATGCCCTCGCGCGCTCACTTGATGGTTCAAGATGGCGATGAGGTGAGGGCCGGCGACGTGCTGGCCAAGATCCCGCGTGAAACCACCAAGACCAAAGACATCACCGGAGGTCTGCCGCGCGTGGTCGAGCTCTTCGAGGCCCGTAAACCCCATGAGCCGGCGGTCATCACGGAAATAGACGGCCTCGTAAGGTATGCGGAAGTCGTCAAGGGCCAGCGCAAAATCGTGGTGGTGCCCGATCGTGCCGAGCCCAAGGAGTACTTGCTGCCTCGCGGCGTCCACGTGTCCGTGCAGGAGGGTGAACGGGTAAAAACCGGCGAGCCTCTCATGGACGGGCCGCGCAACCCGCACGATATCCTGGCGGTGTTAGGTGAAAAAGAGCTGCAAAAGTACCTGGTGGACGAGATCCAGGAGGTCTACCGGCTCCAGGGCGTCAACATTAACGACAAGCACATCGAGGTCATCGTTCGGCAGATGATGCGCTGGGTGAAAGTCGAGGAAGTTGGAGATACCGAATTCCTCCTCGACGAGCAGGTGGATAAGTTCAGGTTCCGGGAAGAAAACGAGCGGGCAAAGGTTGGGGGCGGCAAGCCCGCTGCCGGCAGGCCCTTGCTCCTCGGTATCACCAAAGCTTCCCTGGCTACGGACTCGTTCATCTCCGCTGCTTCCTTCCAGGAAACCACCCGTGTGCTGACGGAGGCTTCCATCCGCGGCGCAGTGGACCACCTGCGGGGATTGAAGGAGAACGTCATCATGGGCCGTTTGATCCCGGCCGGCACGGGCCTGGAGTTCTATCGAAACTTCAAGCTGTTGAGTGAGGTGGAGCCGCCTCGGCCGGAAGAGGAAGCGCCCACGGAAGCTACTATTCCGACCCCGCCAGAAGCTCCCGCTCCGGGCGTGGCCGCCGAGCTTTCTGACGAGGACGCCGCGCGGACACAATAGGAGCTGTAAGACGCTGAGCGTGAGTGCGGTCATGCTGATCCCGCCCTGCGGGAGAAGCATCCCTGCGGTTTGTCGGTGGATGCTGAGTGCAAAAGACAACTGCAGTCCCGCTCCAGCGGGATCGCCCGCCCGAGAGCACGCCGGGCTCCGGATGACAGACGGCTCCAACTTCGGATTCCGGGTTAAACCTCAGCATGTTTGCGCCACGGGCGCCATCACCAGAAATCTTCTCATCCTACTTTCGGGTCTGTCATGCTGATCCCGCCCTGCGGGAGAAGCATCCCGGCAGTTTCCGCCGTTGAGCAAAGACCGCCACCTCCGGAACATCCAGACCGCGCCGTCAAAACCACGGAGGGGTGCAAAAGCCGCCCGCCATTAAGATGGACGGGCTGGAGAGCAAGCCTTGCGCTACATTTTTCCAACGGCGCGGGTTCTGGCCGCGTCGCGGTACAATAGGTCGTACTGGTCACAGGAGGTGAGCATGTCCGAAATGATTATCCGTCCGACGATGAAATTCATATACCTCGGGTACGCGGTGGTGGTTGTGATCGTGGTGACTTTGGTCGTTGCGACGATGCGCATGCAATGGCCGACCTGGATTCCGTCGCCTTGGCAACCTTGGATTCCCTGGTTGCCCGCCCTCCTTCTGCTCTGGCCGCTGAAACGCCATCTCCGCAACCGCCTGACCAAGATGACGATCCTCGATGACAGACTGCGGTACGAAACGGGCCTTCTGAGCAGGACCACGCGCACCATCCTGATCTCGCGAGTCCAGGATGTGACGGTGCATCAGCGCGTCGGCCAAAGAATTTTCGGAGTGGGCGATCTTTCGATTGAGACAGCGGGCGAGGCGAGCAGGCT
>JBAVYG010000270.1:0-3128 GCA_049698675.1 Terriglobia bacterium | reverse complement strand
CCTTGGGAGAGGGCAGACCCACTTTGCGATGCGCTCCGTTTCTGATACCACGGATAGCGTTCTTCGGCTATCCTCGCTCAGGATGACAGACGGGTCAGATTTCCGGATTCGGAATTAGGCGACCGGGGGGCAGGGCCTCTTCGAGGATGAAAATTGCTGTGTCAGCCCGCAGGTTGGGGAGAAGTCTCACCTCGGTGCACTTTCCGGGGGCCGAGGTTCGAAGCGGGATTTCTCGCAGCACCTTTAACCCAGCTTTTCGGCAGAAATCCCGGAAGTCACGGATGGTGGTTAGGTGGATGTTGAGCGTCTCGTACCATTCATAGGGCAGCTTTGGGGTCTTGGGCATGTGACCTTTGAGGGTAAGCTGCAAGCGCGCCGGCCAGTGAGCGAAATTCGGAAAGCTGACGATACATCGTTTGCCTACCCGCGCCATCTCCCGGATGAGGACCATCGGCCGATGCAAGACTTGGATGGTATTGGTCGAGATCACGTAGTCCACCGACTTGTCCGGGTAATCCGCCAATCCTTCGTCCAAATCACCATGGTGAACGCTGAACAGGCCCTTGGCGACACAGGCCTGGATGCAGGCCTCCGACAGCTCAATGCCTTCCGCCCGGACTCCTTTCAAAAGCTTGAGCGCCAGGAGAAGGTCACCCTCGCCGCAGCCCAGGTCCACGACCCGTGCGCCTTCTTCGATGAGGCTGATAATCCGCTTGTGTTCAGGAGTAAGGCGTACGACAGCGCCGGTCTCAGGCAATCGAATCTCTTCGGTTAATTCACTCATAGACGATCACTTCTGCTTCCAACCATGGCTAAGAAAGTTGCTGATGAGCGAACTCAGTTGTTCAGATTCCAGCAAGAAGGCATCATGCCCGTAGTCAGTCTGAATTTCCGTGAAAATCACATAGGCATGCGCGCGGCGCAGAGCGCTGGCAGTTTCTTTCGACATGTAGGTCGGGAACAACCAGTCCGACGAAAAGGAGATGACAAGAAACTTCGTTTGGACCCCGGCAAAAGCTTCTTCCAGACTCCCGTAGGCTTGGGACAAGTCGAAGTAGTCCATCGCCTTGGTGATGTAGAGGTAGGAGTTTGCGTCGAAGCGATTGACGAAATGATCCCCCTTGTAGCGCAGATAGCTTTCCACCTGGAAATCGGTGAGGAAATTGTAACCATAAGCAGACTTGTCTTGCAGCTTGCGGCCAAACTTCTGGTGCATCGAACGGTCGGAAAGATAGGTAATGTGGCCGATCATCCTGGCAATGGCCAGACCCCGGCGGGGGAGCGTCTTCCCGTAGTAGTCTCCTTCCCGCCAGTTGGGATCGGATTGAATAGCTATGCGACCGACCTCGTTGAAGGCAATGGCCTGGGCCGACAGCCTGCTCGTGGTGGCGATCGGGATAGCGAGGCGCACCATGTCAGGGTAACTGACCACCCACTGCAAGACTTGCATCCCGCCCGTTGACCCGCCCACCACACCGAGCAACCGCTTGATCCCCAGGTGGTCGATAAGCACTTTCTGGGTGTCAACCCAATCGCGAATGGTGACCATCGGGAAGGAGAGCCCATAGGGTCGCCCGGTTCGGGGGTTGATGGAACTGGGTCCGGTCGAGCCCTGGCATCCCCCGACAATGTTTGAGCAAATGACAAAGTACTTCCGAGTGTCGAAAGCCCTCCCTGGGCCGATCATGATATCCCACCAACCAGGATGCTTGTCGCGAGGATGATGATATCCGGCCGCATGGGCGTCCCCGGAGAGCGCATGAACCACCAGAATGGCATTGTCCCTGGCCTCATTCAGTTCGCCATAGGTCTCGTAGGCAAGAGTAATGGGTCCCAGGGTTCGCCCGCACTCCAAGGTCATCTCGTTGGGGGGCGTGGCAAACGTGAGGTACTTGGTTTCGACGATTCCGACCGAGCCTTCTTCTGGCATCTCTCTTGCCTCTATTTTCCCCGTAGTAGGGGCGAGCGGCGCTCGCCCAAGGGCCGAACGCCGTTCGGCCCTACAAGACATGTTTAACTGCGGGCATAGGCCGCACCGTGATCGTTGTTGTCCTACTGCCCGGATGCCTGGAGTGCCTGTTCAATGTCCGCGATGATGTCTTCGATATTCTCCAGGCCGATCGAAAGCCGGATGTAGTCCTCAGTCACGCCCGTCTCTAGCTGTTCCGCCGGAGTCAACTGCTGGTGCGTGGTGCTGGCGGGGTGGATGACCAGGGACTTGGCATCTCCAATGTTGGCCAGGTGGGAGAGCAACTTTACGGCATTGATGAACTTGATTCCGGCCTGCAAGCCGCCCTTGATACCAAAGCCCATAATGGCTCCGAAACCGTGTTGTAGGTACTTCTTCGCCAGCGCATGCGTGGGGTGACTGGGCAGCCCGGGATAGTTCACCCACGTCACGGCGGGATGATTCTCGAGGAACCGCGCCACCTTCAGGGCGTTATCGCAGTGTCGCTGCACCCGCAAGGAAAGAGTCTCGACTCCCTGCAAAATGAGGAAGGCGTTGAAGGGGCTCAAAGCCGGGCCAAGGTCACGCAGGAGTTGAACCCTCACCTTAATTATGTAGGCAAGTTTCCCGAAGGTTTCCACAAACTTTAGATTGTGATAACTGGGATCCGGTTCGGCCAGTGCTGGGAATTTCCCGTTCGTCCAGTCAAAATTCCCTGAATCGACGATGATGCCTCCAATCGAGGTCCCATGGCCACCCAGGAACTTGGTCATCGAGTGAACGATGATGTCCGCGCCCCACTCGAAAGGCCGGCAGAGGTAAGGCGTCGCCACGGTGTTGTCAATGATGAGCGGAATTCCAGCCTCATGAGCAACCTTGGCCACCGCCTGAATGTCCAGCATGTCGTTCTTGGGATTGCCCAGCGTTTCCGCGAAGATGAGTTTGGTCCTTGGAGTTATGCATCTGCGGAAATTCTCCGGGTCCGACGGGTCGGCGAAGACGGCCTCAATGCCCAGCTTGCGAAAGGTGTGATGGAATAGGTTATAGGTACCACCGTAGAGGCTGGCGGAAGAAACAATCTGGTCTCCGGCCTGGGCAATGTTCAGGATGGCGAGGGTTTCGGCGGCTTGCCCGGAGGCCGTCGCCAGTGCCCCAACCCCGCCCTCGAGCGCCGCTACCC
>JBAVYG010000269.1:0-3692 GCA_049698675.1 Terriglobia bacterium | reverse complement strand
GGCATGCTCCAGAAGGTAGCGCGCGGCCTCGACGGACAGTCCGGGAAAATGCATCACCCCCTGCGCATCCTGGTTCACGTAGCGCTCCTGCGAGGGCCAGCGCGACGCCCATCCGGTGTGAATTAACACCGCGCAGCCGCTGGGCATGGGGCCGTGCACGTTCACCCACTGCTCCAGGTCGGCCACCGTAACGCGATAGTCAGGGCTGGAGGCTGCGGCGGCGGTCACGTCCACAACCACCGCAGGGACTACGAACTTCTCCACTGCGATTTGATCCAAGCTCGCGCCTTTGGGATCGAAATGGAGCGGAGCGTCCATGTGAGTCCCAAAGTGCTCAGGAATTTGAAGGGTGCGAGCAAAGCAGCCGTCACGCTCGAATGTGGCGACCGCCTTAGCGTGAAAGGGAAAGGGCTCAGTGCCCTCCGGCCAGAACGGCGACCTCTCATTCAGGTCGTGCGTCAGGTCCACAATACGAAGCTGGCCCTGGTGAATCGCTTGAACCAGCTCAGCCGGTAGGTTCTTCATCTCTGCGCCCCCGCCGGATGCATACTTGACAGACTCCGCCATGTGCGCTCCTCCTCTGGAAGGGCCGGGCCTGCGCCCTATTTCAGTAATTCCGAGTGGTCTTGAAGTTCCGCGCAAGGAAAAATGCCTAAGCGATTTGGACCATTTCCGGTGTTCCTGGCTTGCCGATGCGGACGGATTTCTTGAACTACTCCAACATGCTCTCATCAAGACGGACCTCGGTAGGCCGCTTGCTCAGGCTCATGAGGTCAATCTTCTCCTGCAGCTTTAGAAGGGCATAAAAGAGGTTTTCCGGCCGCGGCGGGCAGCCCACCACGTAAACATCCACGGGGACGATCTTGTCTACACCCTGAAGCACCGCGTAGGTATTGAACGGGCCACCCACGCTGGAGCATGCGCCCATGGAGATGCACCATTTGGGGTCCGGCATCTGCTCCCATATACGCTTGATTGCGGGCGCCATCTTCAGCGTCACCGTGCCGGACACAATTATCAGGTCAGATTGGCGCGGGCTGGGGCGAAACACTTCGGCCCCGAATCGCGCCATGTCGAAACGCGAGGTGGTGGAAGCAATCATCTCGATGGCGCAACAGGCCAGACCGAAGGTGAGTGGCCAAAGGGACGACTTCCGCGCCCAATTGAAAATCTGGTCCACCGTGGTGATAATGAAATTCTGTTCAAAGCGATTCTCAATCCATCCCATACGCCCACCTCAGCCCCTCTCTTGGAAATACTCGGGATTCAATCCTGAGCCCCTGCCACAAGCTTCATTATACCCCGGGAGCAAAGCGCCGCCCAACCTCTGTCATGCTGAGGGCGCCGTTTTTTGGTGACCGAAGAATCCCTGCAGTTCCTTTTGACCTGCCAGGTAGTGAATCTTCCCTGAGAACTGCGGACCCGCCGCGGCGGGTTCGTCGTCCGCCAATAAGAATGGCGGACTCCTCAGGATGACATGCCTGGGGTGTGCGCCCTGTCTGCGTAACTCCAACTTGCGGATTCAGGGTCAATGCGGTTCTGCCGCTTCTTTGCGTGCGCAGTTACTCCGAAGCAGGCTTCAATTTGCGGACCGAGGCAGCCCCTCGCACATCGCCGGCGGCGTCGAGGGCCTGAGCTTCGGCGGTATAGGCTTGGGCATAAGTGGGATCAATCTCGCGCGCCGCATGAAACTGCTCAGCCGCCTCCCGGTACTTGCCGAGTTTCATCCAGCAGGTTCCGAGGTAGAAACGGCCGCTAAGGTCCTGGGGATTCACCTGGACAGCGCGCGCGAAATACTCTGCTGCTTTGGCGTAATCACCGCGAGGAAAATAGACCGTGCCAAGGATGTCGTAAGCAAGGCTGTGATAAGGCAGAGCTCGCGTCGCTTTTTGGAAGTAAGCCAGCGCCTCATCGTGGCGGCCCTCGAGATCGGCGATCTGGCCGAGGCCGATGTAGGAATCGTAGGTGACGGTATTCAGCGGATCAAAGCTTGCCTGGTTCAGGCGAAGGGCCGTCTCAAACTCTTTCCTGGCTGCTTCGAGGTCGTGCTCGCGGTATTGCAAATCGAGGCCGTGGTGTATGCGAACCAGACCAGCGTCGGGAGCGACATGGAGGGAATAGCCGAAAAGGGTTTCGTTGCTGCGCCAGTTCGGAACCGCCCGAACATCCTGAAAACACCAGAAGCACATCACGAGGCCGAGGAGAAGCAGGACGACCGGAGCCAGCCAGACGCGTGGCAGTTGCTGCGGCAGCAGGCCCAGACCCAAATAGGCCAAGGCAAGGCAGATGCCTACGGAAGGAAGATAAGAGAACCGCTCCGCCAGCAACGGAAAGCTGAGCAGACGAACATCCAGGCAGGGGAGCAACGTCACTGCCCACCACGTGACCAGAAAGCCCAAGACCGGCTGGCGCTTGCGTAGCGCGCCTGCCGCGACCAGAGCGAGTAGGATTAACCACGGCCACAGCGAGTGCAGGCTCGGCCCGGGATCGAAGTTATGAAAAACGTTAAGGTGGACAGGCCAGAAGAAGAGCTTTGCGTGCTGACCCAATAACCCGAGGGCGGCAGCGACGATCTTGGGCCGGATTTTCCAGAGATGCCGCGCCCCGGAGAAATGTCCCAGCGCTGCAATGCGCGCCGCCGAGTAAACTACGGCTGCGCCAGCGTACATAGCCCAGCAAGCCGCCCTGCGGCGCCGGGTCTCGACAGCATCGGAAAAGAAAAACCAGTAGGCAATCAATAGCAGAGGAAAACTGAACGCAGCCTCCTTGAAGAAAAGCGCCGGCAAATAGGCAAGCACAGCAAGAGCGTGACGGGCCACGCGCCAGCTTCCTGCCTTCTCGGCGCGCAAGAAAAGCCGGAAAGCAAGCAGGTAGAAAAAACCGCAACCCATCTCCGGAACGGAGGCGATCCATGCCACGGCTTCCACGTGCAGGGGGTGCAGGAGCCAGAGTAGCGAGCCGGCAAACGCTGCCAAATCGTTCCCAACCAATTCGCGCCCAATCTGGAACACTACGAGCCCCGTGGCCATGTAGAGAATCCACTGGACGAAATGGTAGGCGGCGGGGTTAGGCCCTGCCACGCGCCAAATCAGCCAGGACGAAAAAATGTGTAGAGGGCGGTAGAAATTCGTTTCCGCCGCTGCCCCAAGAAACGACCATACGGAGCCGGTGAAAATTCGCCACCAAAGGTGAGGATTGCGGACGAAGGGGTTCTCGAGGAGCTGCTTGCCATCGTCGTAAACAAATCCATTGGACAACACCCCCGAAAACACTACGGCGGCTACCAGCGCCAGCACGGCGCCGGCCGCATAGGAGTGGTTCTTCACATACTCGTTGCACTTGCTCAGCAAGGCTTAACCTGCCCCCGAGTTTTTCCAGTCTCCAATCCTAAAACTGTTTTCATGTTTTTGACATAGTACTTTCGACCAGGCTTCGGACCAAGCACGCTTTAAGTAGTGGGCCAGTTTGCGCTTGTAGCGGCGAGTTGTGACCTGCGAACGAACGGGGGACCCCCTCACCCGCCTGCGGGCCGTAGCGGGCTGTGCGCCCTGAGCGTCCATAACCCTTCGGCGGGCGAAGGCCCGGCCCGCGTCGGCTGGTGAAATCGCCGTCGCGGGCCACCCTCTCTCCCTGGGAGAGGACTGGTGCCGGCAGGCGGTCTAATCAACAAGGAGCGTGGGTTTCTATAATGC
>JBAVYG010000268.1:0-1628 GCA_049698675.1 Terriglobia bacterium | reverse complement strand
CCCGAAATCAGCGGCGAAGCAAAGATACAAGCGCGGACCACCGCCCTGCGGCCCATAGCCTTCGGGCGACGGGCCGCGTTTGTGGTCCGCGTCTTTTCGGCCCCCCGATGGAGCGATCAAATTCGTGCGCGCGGATCGGAGGGCATTCTGACGCGGTCGACCATCAAACCGCAGCGTTTCTTTTGTTCGTGGGCGCTCATGCCGGCGTATTCGTTGTAGCTTGACCATCGCCAATCTTCCGGGCGGCTGACCAAACCGGCCCTCACCGGGTTAAGGTGAATGTACTCGACCTTTTCGTTGTATTCCTTGACGGTGCGCAGGGCGCGGTCGAAGAACCTGGGTTGCCAGAGTTCGCCGTCGGCGCCCCGGCGCTGGTTGACCGCGATCATCGAGCTCTGCTTCACCGACTTCATGGCCAGTGAAATCGTTACCGGATACACCGGCGCGCAAATGCAGTGCCAGTGGTCGGGGAGAAAGACCCAAGCTGTCAGGCAAAAAGGGTGCAGTGCCCGCGCTCGGTTGAAGGCTCGCGCCAACAGAGCGAAATCAGGCTCGGTGAATCTCTCTCGCCGCCTGAGCAGGCGCACGACGATAAAGAAATATCGATCGGAAAGAAAAGGACGCCGGAGTTTCGACACCGCGATAGAATACGGCACGGTGGCGATAGTAGCTACGGAAAAGACGCGGACCGCAAAATCGGCGGTCCGCGCTACTTGCTATCCGGGAGTAAAATGACGGCAAGGGCGTTTATGAGGGCTAAGGGACCGTACCAATGACTGATAACTGGTTCAAAGCCGAAGTACTCTTTGCTTGTCCTCACTGTGGACAGCGAAGCAGCGAGACATTGATCGCCAACGCGTCCAGACACAATCCAGCTGCAGTCGCAGAGGGGATCCGAAAAGCCGTGGCCCCGCTCACCTGCCAGCGCTGCAAGAAGTTGGCCCCTGAGGGAATTCGATACGACATTGGCATGAACGATCTCAAGCCTGAAGACGTCTCAAAACTAAACCTGACTAGTGTCGTGGCACCGCCACCATTCGCCCCCTCAAAATCCTGTCCGTGTGGATTGTTTGGAAAGACGTACGGCGAGTGTTGCAAGGATAAGGGTATGAAGGCACTGGGCAACGCGATGTTGAGCGGCACCTCCCCAGTCATCGTACCTGGCGCGCGAACGGAAATCCTTTCCAGTATGGTGATGGGCGATACGAGGTTTCGGATCCTATGGAACGAACTCTGGCACAGCCCACAGGAACAAACTTTTCATCAATTCCTCGATAGCTTGGTGCTTAAGACGCTGGGGCAGAATTGGTTTGAGCAGCAGAAATTGCTTCCCGTCAAAAATCAAAATGCGATCGTACGATGGCGCACGGCGATGACATCGCTTCTCAATAAACCGGGAGACGCGGACGACGCGGTAGGTACCGGGCACACTCTCACCGGCCCCGTAAAAGCCTACCCTTGTTTTGGACACGATCTTTACTGGCTCCAGTTGGTTCACCGATTGCCGGAGTCACTCATTGAGAGATTGAAGGATTTCCAAGCGTTTCAAGGAGCACGCTACGAGGTTATGATTGCAGCGGTATTTGCGCGCGCTGGCTTTGGAATCGAGTGGATCGACGACACCAAGG
>JBAVYG010000267.1:0-3823 GCA_049698675.1 Terriglobia bacterium | reverse complement strand
CCCTGGAACCCGGCCAGAATTGCGTTGTGTCCAAGAGCCTCTTCGCCAAATCCTATCTCCGCCAGCCTGCCATTCCCCACCATCAGGTCGCGGGCGATCAGGGTCATCTTCACCACGGTGTGCCAGTCCGCGTCCTTCTTGGCACGCGGAGCCTGCAACTCCGGCGGATTGCGGTCCTTTCCCTCGGGGCAGTTCGCCTTGACCCATTCATAGGCGCGTTTGTACTCTTCCTGGTCATAGATCTTTTCGTCGATCCGCCGGACGAATTCCGACATGTCCACATACTCATTGCGCATTCCCAGATAGTTCTGGAAGAAAGCCGGGTCAACCGTAGAACCCGCAATGCCCATGGAAACGGAGCCGAGTGAAAGGTAGGACTTGCCTTTCATTTCCGCCGCTGCCAGCCCGGCTTTGGCGAAGCGCAGGAGCTTTTCCCGGACATCCCTCGGGATGCTTTTGTCACCTGCGTCCTGCACGTCCTTTCCATAAATGCTGAATGCGGGCAGTCCTTTCTGATTGTGCCCCGCCAATACTGCTGCCAGGTAGACCGCGCCGGGCCGCTCGGTGCCATTGAAACCCCAGACCGCTTTGGGCGTCAGGGGATCCATATCCATGGTCTCCGAACCGTAGCACCAACAGGGCGAAACGGTAAGAGAAAGTCCCACACCCTGGCGCGCGAACTTATCCGCGGCCTCCGCTGCCTCCGCCACACCGCCGATGCAGGTGTCAGAGATCACACATTCCACAGGGAGTCCGTTGGGGTGCCGCAGATGCTCGTCAAAAAACTTGGCGGCGGACTTCGCCATTTCCATGGTCTGGTTTTCCAGCGATTCCCGCACGCCCTTGCGCCGCCCATCGATGGCCGGCCGGATTCCGATCTTCGGCAGGGTACCGCGCAAGCGCTGGGTCGGTTCGTTCACCTTCAGATCTTTAACCTTCGCCATGATTCTTCTCCTCTCAAATCATACAGAGTCCAGATGAGTCGCCGGATATTCACAACAGGCTCCCGCCCTTCTGAACGTCAACCTGGAGCCCAAACAGAGTAGTGCACAAGCGGCAATACCTCAACCCGAAGTGAGACCCGGGCTTGACTCCAATCTTCACCTCTTCGGCAGAAGATTCTTGAGCACCGATGCAAGCTGTCCGGCCAGACGCCCGGTTTTGGCAACCGATTGCAGTTGCCGGTAAATGTCCGCGGCGTCGCCCTGTTTGCGGACGCCCACCGCGCACACGACTACAACATGATGCTGGGGATAAACCCGGTAGATGATGCGATGATTCCCAAACTCGTGCTTCCAATAATTCGCCAACGGACCCCGCAACGGCAAGCCGTATCCTTCAGGATCAACGGCCAACTTCTTTTCCAAGACCTTGCGAAGCTGGTTTCGGACGCTTCCGTCAAGCCCTTTAATGTCTGCAGCGGCATCCGGGGTATATCTCAGTTCAAAGCAAGGTTTGGGCTCTGCCCCTGCTACAACGGGGGGCGGGGGGGGAGGACGTTTCTGCCTCTTCGTCATGCGCCAAAAACGTCTGCCGTCCTGAGCAACCGCCCAGCGGCAACATCATCATCAATGGTTTTGGAAAGATGCAGCAGACGGTCCGTAAGATCCCGGTCAGTTAGAATCTCCATCGTCGCAATGATGGATTCACGCTCTTTAACAAGAGAATCCAGGAATTCTTTGTCCACAAGGTATTTTGCAGACTGCCGCCGGTTTTCAACCAGCACCACTCTATTGGCTCGCGCCGCTTTCAGGTAGTCTTTAAGCCTATCCCTAAAATCAGTGGCCGTTACCTTTTTGATGTCGAAGCAAATTGCCGCCATTGCAGCCTCTCTAACGTACGATCCACGTTTAATAATGTACATTTGCTCCCATACCCTGTCAAGTGCGAAAGATTGCGGCTGCTGCGATTGGTATTTACGGGCGCGGTCCCACTGGTGTAAGTTGTTAGGATGTGCAGCGCAAGGCCACACCCTTCGGTGTCTTCCCATTCTGAATGACGAGGGGCGCAGCATCCTGGCCGTCAGCGGCAGGATTGCTGAACGACAAACCTTGCGAGCAACCAACGTGGGCCGGTAGCTCAACGGTGGAGCACTGCCCTTTTAAGGCAGGGGTTCTGGGTTCGAGTCCCAGCCGGCTCACCAAGCAGGAAGGCAGTAGGCAGTAGGCAGGGGGCGAGAAAGAGGGGAATCGTTGGTGGAAGCGGGCAACCCACTTTCCCCGGCACCCAGCCCCTAGCCCCTGTCATCCGGCACATGGCACCCGACACCTGAAACCTTTGGTTCTGACGAGCCCCTGTCACCTGGCACCCGACACCTGAAACCTCTTGTTCTGACTCCTGACTTCCGACTCCTGACTCCTGTTGTTCTTGCTCGTCACTTGTCACTCGTCACTCGTCACTGTTCTTAGGTCATGGCAATTCGGCGAACGGCAGCATGAGCGGTGGGCGGGCCATGAAGGGAAGGCGCGCGATTTCGGCGACGGCCTGCGCCACGTGCTTCTCGCGCCTGGGTTCGAGGGTCATGACAAAGGGGAGTTGGTTTTTGGGCAGGGCGGGTTCCTGCAGCACCGAAACGATGTTGATGCGGTGGTGGGCCAGCAGGGCGCAGACGCGCGCCAGGATTCCGGGGCGGTCGCGGACCACGAGGCGAAGGTAAGCGGTTATGATGTTTTCCGAAGTCGGAGCGATTCTGGACGGATGCCAGGTCTCGTACCCCAGGGGAGTCGAGCCACCTCCGCCCGTCGCCATGGCGCGGGCGATTTCAATCACGTCGGAGAGCACCGCGACGCCAGTGGGTTCACCCCCGGCGCCCCGTCCGGTGAGGGTGGTGTTCCCGCCCTTGTTTCCCACCAACAGGATTCCGTTGATCGCGCCTAGCACGTTGGCCAGTTGGCTTCTGGCCGGAATCATCATGGGCCGCACGAAAATTTCCAGCCGGCCGCGAGCGCGGCGGCGGGCGGAGGCGATCAAGCGGATCGTACGGTTCAAGCGGTGGGCATAAGCGAAGTCCACCTGGTCGATCGCGGTGATCCCTTGCGCAGGAATCTCCTCGACGCGCACCGCCTGGCCGAAACATAACATGGCGAGAATGGCAATCTTGTAGCGGGCATCGTAGCCTTCCACATCAAAGGTGGGATCGGGCTCGGCATAGCCTTTCTGCTGCGCTTCGGCCAGCGCTTCGGCGAAGCTGCAGCCGCGGCGCTCCATTTCCGTGAGGATGTAATTGGTGGTGCCGTTCAGGATGCCGTACACGCCGGCGAAGTGCTCGCCCGCCAGCCCTTCGCGGATGGCGTGCAGGATGGGCGTGCCTCCCGCCACGCAAGCTTCGATGCCCAAGCTCACGCCGGCGGCGCGAGCGTGCTCCGCAAGCTCCACCCCGCGTTCCGCCACCAGTTGCTTGTTTGCGGTCACCAGGTGCTTGCCGGCGTCGATGGCCGCAAAGGCAATGGCGCGCGCCACGGACAGCACTCCCACCAGTTCCACGACAATATCAATTTCAGGATCGCGCACCACTTCATGCCAGTCCACCGTGGTTTTCACTTGCCCGCCGAGCCAGGCGACATCTTTCTTGCGAATGCCAAGCGAACAGATGGTCTTGAGCTCCAGCTTGCAGCCCAGCCGCCGCTGGATTTCACGCTGGTGCTCGACCAGCACCTTCACCGTACCTGTTCCGACAGTCCCCAGGCCGACCACTGCCAGCCCGACGGTTCTGCGCGGCTTTCTCGCTACGGCGTCGCCCTTCGCGAATTGAATCCTCGGTTGGCTCATGTACAGTTTCGATTGACGGGTAGCGGGTCAATTTGATGTAGAGGCGGCTTTACGC
>JBAVYG010000266.1:0-2202 GCA_049698675.1 Terriglobia bacterium | reverse complement strand
CAGGCCAGCTTGCTGGCCGTGCACTGGGGCGCAGGTGAGGCGCGCGAGCAAGCTCGCGGGAGAAAAGCGGCAGCAAGCTGCCGCACTCCAAAGCGGGGCTCGTCTCTTGCCTGCGGGTTCGCTGTTAACTCGAAGTGGGGTGAGGTTGACGGATTCTGAGGCTGCCAGGCTCGGCGGTGATGATTGCGCCGGCTGTTAACTCGTCGGCATGTTTTTCAAGGACGCGGGCGCACACAGCGCCTTGCTGGCCGGCTCGAAAGTTCACCCATGCAAATCCCCCAGGTCATATTGAAAGAAGGGTCTATACTAGCCTTGGAGGGATTTTTAAGCCATGCCCTATTGCCCACGCTGCTTGACGGAATACGTGGAAGGAACAACCACGTGCGAAGACTGCGGCGCGCAACTCGCGCCCGGCTCGCCGCCTGAGACGCCGCCTGACACGCCGCCCCAAACACAAAGTGCCGGCTCCGGGGACTCCAAGCTCGTGACCGTGCGTGTCTTCACCGGCCCCACCGCCTTGCTGGACGCCGATGTGGCCAGGAACATCTTGCAATCCCAGGGCATTCCTTCCCTGGTGCCCGGGGAAACCTCCGCGGAGCTATTGCCGGTGCTGGATGTTTCACTGCTGGTGCGGGAAGAGGATGCAGAACAGGCCGCCAGGATACTTCAGGAGTACCTGGACTCCGAGACTGCAAGCCCTGCCGAGTGAGTTGCTACTGCCGAGTCGATTGGCTGCCCGACGATTTTCCTCCCGAGGGAAGTTGCATCTCCAGGCGGGCGATAGCCTTGTGGATGCGTTTGTCTTCCCGAGCGTCTTGGGCGGAGGGAAGTTCGTCCAAGTATTTCCGATATGCGTCCAGCGCTTTCTGCCAAAGTTCCATTCTTTCGTAGACCTTTCCCAGCTCCCGGTAGGCGGGCGCATAATGCGGGTCGGTCTTCAGCGCCTCCTGGAATCGGCTCAGCGCGGCCTTGAACTTTTTTCTCCTCAAGTAATAATCGCCAATCTCCACCGACTTCGATGCCGAGGGTGAAACATAGGCGTGTGGGGCTTCAGCATTATTAGCAGGAGGTCGCGCTGGCTGCTTTTGAGCGCAAACGACAGGTCCGCCCGTGTGGAATACGAGGATTAGCACCAGTGTTATGCCTACGATCCACCGCATAGTAACCATTCTCCCGCTTCACTCGGCAAGGTGTCAATACTCCAAGCCGCCGCGTGCTGTCCTAATTTGACTCGTAGCGCTGGTCCCGCAGGCGCGGGACCAGCACTTGCCGACCTAAAGGTCGGCGCTACACTCAAAATAGGACACCACCAGCCGCCGGGGCGTGGCACAGGCACTTGACGCGAGTCTTCAGGCCCGGCCATCTTTCCCGTGGCTCGGAATTATCAGGACTCCAAACCGGAACTGGGTCTTTGACAAAGCTCGGCGCGGGCGGATAATAATCTTAGGAGGAACTGGTGAATCCCGCGCTGGTCGAAAAAGCCGAAATGCTGCCTGCCCAGCCCGGGGTGTATATCTTCAAGGATGAAACGAGCCGGCCCATTTATGTTGGCAAAGCGAAGTCACTTCGCCACCGCCTGCGCTCCTATTTCCAGGAGTCGCGTCCGGGGGATGAAAAGCGGGATCGCATGCTCGAGGTGGCAGAGGACCTTGAGACCATCCTCGTGGACAATGAGCGGGAGGCGATGGCGCTTGAGAACAACCTCATCAAACAGTTCAAGCCTCGCTATAACATTTTGCTCCGAGATGACAAGTCGTATCCCTTCATCAAGCTCACGCTACAGGACCGCTTCCCGCGTGTATATGTCACGCGGCGAGTAAAGAAAGATGGCTCAATCTACTACGGCCCGTATTTTCCGGCCAACCTCGCCTATCGCATCGTGGATTTCATTCATCGCCATTTTCTTGTCCCGTCGTGCCACGTCGACTTGACGCGGTACCATCCCCGGCCCTGCCTTCAGTATCACATCAAGCGCTGCCTTGGTCCGTGCGTGGAAGGCCTGACTACGACGGAACGCTACGCGGAAGCGGTGCGGGATGCGCGCCTGTTGCTCGAGGGGCGGGAGAGCGACTTGGTCCGCAGCCTGCACGACCGCATGACGGAGGCATCCCAAAAACTCTTTTTTGAAGACGCCGCGCGCTACCGCGACCAGATCATGACCTTGGAACAGCTTCGTGAGCGACAGAAGATGGCCGCTTGGTC
>JBAVYG010000265.1:0-2097 GCA_049698675.1 Terriglobia bacterium | reverse complement strand
TCATAGGCATCAGGAGGCGATTGGAAATAAACCCCGGGTAGTCGTTCACCCGGACCGGCGTCTTGCCGGCCGACTCGGCAAGCCTCAGCGCTTTATCGGCAGTTTCGGGCGACGTCTGGAGACCCGGCACGACTTCCACCAACTTCATCACCGGCACAGGATTGAAAAAGTGCAAGCCGATGAAGCGGTCCGGACGCTCGGTCGCGGCCGCGAGGCGCGTGATGGAAATCGAGGAAGTGTTGCTGGCGAAGATCGTTTCCGGGCGGCAGTGTGGCTCGAGCGACCGGAAGACGCCGGCTTTCACGTCGAACTTCTCCGTTACCGCCTCGATGACGAAGTCGGCCGCGGCAAGGTCCGCCGCAACGGTCGTCGGCTTCAGCCGCGCGAGAGCGTGGTCGCGCTCTTCGGCTGTCAGACGATTCTTCTCGACGTCCCGGTTTAGGCCCTTGGCGATTCTCCCAGCGCCTGAATCGAGGAGCTGCTGGGAAAGGTCATGAAGAAATACCGTGTAGCCGCTTCGGATCAGCACCTGGGCGATCCCATGGCCCATGGTTCCGGCGCCCATCACACCCACAGTCTTGGTTTCCAATTTATGCTCCGTGTCTCACACCCTAATCGTTCGATCTCCCGGTAAGTCAGTCACGCAAGGACTCAACTGCCAGCGCGACCGCGTTCCCGCCCCCGAGGCAGAGGGCCGCGACCCCACGCTTCGCGTTGCGTCGCGCCATCTCGTAAAGCAAGGTGACAAGAACTCGCGCGCCCGAGGCTCCGATGGGATGACCCAGGGCCACGGCTCCGCCATTCACGTTGGTCTTGGCGGGGTCGAGGCCTAACTGCTCAATGACCGCGATGGCCTGAACCGCGAACGCCTCATTCAGCTCGAAAAGGTCCACCGCTTCGGTATTCCAATCGAGCTTCTTGAGCAGCATGCGCACGGCGTCGACCGGAGCCATCATCACCCACTTGGGCTCCACGCCGCTCACCGCCTGACCCACGATGCGCGCCAAAGGCTGCTTGCCCATTTGGCGCGCCTTCTCCAGCGAGGTCACGACCAGCGCCGCCGCCCCGTCGTTGGTTCCAGGAGCGTTGGCTGCCGTCACTGTGCCGTCCGGCTTGAAGACCGGCCGAAGCTTTGCCAACGCTTCGAGCGAGGTATCAGCCCGGGGGGATTCGTCAAGGGCAAATTGGATTGGTTCACCTTTCTTCTGCGGGATGCTGACAGGGACGATCTCGTCCTTGAAACGGCCGCTCTTGGTGGCGTCCACAGCGCGCCGGTGGCTCTCGACTGCGTATTGGTCCTGGCGTTCGCGGGAGATGTTGTACTTCTCCGCTACCAACTCCGCCGTCATCCCCATGTGGAAGTTCTCGTAGGCATCCCAAAGGCCGTCGGTGATCATCGAGTCCAGGACCTTGGCATGGCCCAGGCGGCTTCCGGCGCGCATTTGCGGCAGAAGGTAAGGGCAATTGGTCATGGACTCCATGCCGCCGGCCACGACGATTTCCGCGTTTTCCGTCTGGATAGATTGTGCCGCCAACGCCACAGCCTTCAAACCCGACCCGCAGACCTTGTTGATGGTCATCGCGGCTACGCGCGGGTGAAGCCCGCCTTTCAGGCCCGCCTGTCGTGCCGGATTTTGACCCAAGCCGGCGGAGAGGACATTGCCCATGATGATCTCGTCCACCTGTGCGGGCTCGATTCCTGCCCGGCGTACCACCTCCCGAACCACACAGGCACCCATATCCACGGCGGAAAAAGGCGAAAGAGAGCCCTGAAACTTCCCGACGGGCGTGCGGACTGCGGCAATGATTACTGCTTCGCGCATGGCTATCCCCTTTACAGGCTGTAGTTTGGTCGCTTCTCGAACAAAAGTCAAGGTTGCGGGTTGAGGAGAAATAGTCGAAACTACTCTGCATGGGGGGTGACATGATTGCCTGGATTTTGGTATTTCACTTGACAGGGCTGGTTTTCTGGCTGGGCAGCTTACTGGTAGTCACGCACGTCCTGGCCATTCATTCGGAAGAGCCTTCCACGGAAGCCCGAGCGACGCTAGGGCGATTGGAGATGAAGCTGCTCAAGGGCTTGGCTCATCCCGGCGC
>JBAVYG010000264.1:0-3574 GCA_049698675.1 Terriglobia bacterium | reverse complement strand
GCTAAAACCGACCGATTAATGGAGGAGGTATGTGAGCGAGAGAATCTGAAGGAGGCATTGCGGCAGGTGAAGGCGAACAAAGGTAGTTCGGGCGTCGACGGCATGACGGTCGTGGCGCTGTCGGACTATCTGAAGCGGCACTGGCCAGCCATCCGGGAACAACTGTTGAGCGGGACCTACAAACCGCAGCCGGTAAGGCGGGTGGAAATCCCCAAGCCGGACGGAGGGGGAGTGCGAAAATTAGGCATTCCTTGCGTGCTGGATCGATTTATCCAGCAAGCGGTGATGCAGGTTCTGCAGAGGCGGTGGGACCGGACATTTTCCGATCACAGCTACGGTTTTCGGCCGGGACGGTCGGCTCATCAGGCGGTGGCCCAGGCGCAGCAATACATCGCCGAAGGTCACGGCTGGTGCGTTGATCTTGATTTGGAGAAATTCTTCGATCGAGTTAACCACGACAAACTGATGGGCAGGATCGCGAACCGGATCGAGGACAAGCGGCTGTTGAAACTCATCCGGGCATTTCTGAATGCCGGGGTGATGGAGAACGGGTTGGTTAGCCCTAGTGTGGAAGGGACTCCCCAAGGGGGACCTCTTTCGCCCCTGTTAAGCAACCTCGTGCTCGACGAACTCGACCGAGAGTTGGAGCGCCGGGGACATCGTTTCGTTCGTTACGCGGACGACTGCAATATCTACGTTCGCAGCGAACGGGCAGGTCAGCGGGTGATGGAGAGCATCACGCGATTTATCACGCAAAGGCTCAAGCTCAAGGTAAATGAGACGAAGAGTGCGGTGGCGCGACCACAGGAACGAAAGTTTCTCGGGTTCAGCTTTAGCGCCGGCCCAGAGGTCAAGCGTGTCATAGCGCCCAAGGCCTTGGATCGGTTTAAGCAACGAATTCGGGAGATCACGCGAAGGGCGAAGGGCGTCAGCATCGAGACGACGATGGAGGAGTTGGCCCCGTATCTGCGGGGCTGGCGCAACTATTTCGGCTTCTGCGAAACTCCCAAAGTGCTCGTTTACCTCACCCGCTGGGTGCGCTTGCGGCTGCGGGCGGCTCTGTGGCGGCAGTGGAAAACCCCACGCCGTCGCCGGGCGGCGCTGTTGCAACTGGGGGTGCGTCCACGGCTGGCGAGCAACACCGCCGGCAGCGGGCGAGGCCCTTGGTACCTAGCGCGGGCTAAGGCTCTATCTGTTGGGCTTTCCAATGCACACTTCAAATCACTCGGACTTCCGACGCTGATCGAGGGGTGCTAGCGTAACCAACTCGAACCGCCGTGTACGGACCCGTACGCACGGTGGTGTGGCAGGGGTCGGCGGGTGACCGCCGCCCCTATGCCGATCAAAGTCCGCTTCGAGGACCCGAACGCCGTTCGAGGAAATTGGCCCGCCGAATTCCTCCAATTCGCCGCATAGACCCTAGTTTTAATCGGAAACGTGACCTGTTGCCCGCTTTTGGCAGAGTGACGCCGAAGGGTGAGCGCTGGTGCCCGATCCTGGACACGGAAGTAGCGCCCCCGGCGGGATATGCCTCAACGCATTGACAAATTCCGAGAACCCGACCGAGAGCCTCGCCCGATAATCCTTGCTACCTCGTGATAGACCCATCATAGGCACTGTTCACTGGAGAACCTTCAGGTGCCTGTCCTCAATCTAGTCAACCCATCTTTCCAACAAACAACTTAGTCGGCGCGGGCGAGAGAAAGAAGGCGCACGCGCCATGATAAGGAGGTCCTGTGTTCGTTGAACTCATGCCACTTCTTGCCGGCCGCACTGTGCTCATCACAGTGGCCAAAGTGGATGACAAGACGCTTCGTGTCAACGTCATTCCCACCCAGGCAAGGGCTGACGAGAATCCGGCTCTATCTACCCCACTCACCTATACCGGCTCCCCCGAGGAACTCGATGCCGAACTCGGCAAGCATCTGGCCGGCTACGTCCAAACTCACCAGCAAACTGCCAGTACGCTGGCCGAGGCCAAGGCCACCATGGAGGCTGCGGCCAAAGTAGCTCAGGACGAAGCAAAGCGGAAAGCTGAAGAGCGCAAGAAGGCAGCTCAGAAGCAGCCGCCAACTGCCACCACCGGCGCGTCTGCCTCTTCTCCGTCCTCAACTTCTGCTGAGCCTGACCCGTCTCCAACATCGACCGGCACTCTCGGGCTGTTCCCATCTTCGACGCCCGAACCCGCCTCAATTCAACCGAAAGGAGGTCTCGCACTCTGATGGAGAGCCACCCACTTAGCCGCTACTTTGAGGTGCATGGGGCTAAACTCCCAGACCCTAACCCCTCGCTTTCAGTGGAGGAAATCCGCGGTCTTTACTCGCAGCAATACCCAGAAATCGCCACCGCCGCAGTGACCGGGCCGGAGCAGGTCGGAGACAAGCTGGTCTATCGGTTTTCGACTGCCATCGGCTCGAAGGGGTAACCCAATGAGCCGAAATCTCATAAGCAAGGAGGTGACGAAGCAGGCGGTCTTGGCGGAACTTGAAAGCCTTCGCCAAGGCCGCCACTCTCGTTGCCGGACACTCGTTGGGAGGTTCGCCAGATGCCGACACCTGCAAACCACGGCCGCATTATTTGCAGCCGCGGTCGACGCCAGCGCTCGCGCTTACAACCGCACGCCACTCGTCGCCCCGCCCGGCTGGCTACCGCCGGTCAGTTGATGCCGCAGGGAACCGGCCTCCTGCTACCACGCTTGGCTGGCGTCCCGCTAATCCATCGCGTGGTCGCCGATGATCGCATGGCTGTGATGCTGGCCAAGGCTCTCGCGGAGTTGGATATTGCCGTCCCTGTAGACTGGAAAAAGGCTGAGTGCGATCCAACCTCGTTCACTAGGTTTACGCTTGAGCGCTGGATCAGAGCGCACGGAGGATCGGCCATCCGTCGTCGCTTCCTGCTGGTAGCCAGCATCAGCGACGCTCCTTGCGACTGGGCAGAGCGCGATGAAAGCAAACCCAACCAGTTGTTCCTCATTGTGGAGCCTTCCGAGGCAAGCTGTGGATGTGTGACCTTCGGACCAACGTTGGAATTGCTGGAAAAAGTTCATCCACATCTGCCGGCGACCTTTTTCCACCTCTTTGTCGGAGCCCTTAACAGGTGGGCCAGGGTCTACGATTTTTGTTGTCGACAACAAAAATCGTATTTTGTGGCGATTCCCGTTATGTGGCGTTCAGGCACCGGACGCAAGTGCTGATGTGGCCGCCGCCGGCCCGAACGCCACATAAGTGATCGAGGGTCAGAGACTCCGCAAGAACGTCATGAGCCCTTTGTCCTTCGACCAGTGCCGCACTGGTGCTGCCGCTCCGGGATCGCAGTGTGCGATGGCTTTGGCTTTGGTTTCCAGATCTACTGCGGCATAGATGTTAGTCGTGTTGACGGAAACGTGGCCGAGCCAGTCGCGTATGGTGTTAATGTCCAGACCGCTACGAAGGAGATGGGTCGCAGTTGAGTGCCGCCTATTCCGCATGCGGAATAGGAGGCACTATTCCGAGTCCCGGACTATTACCAGGTAAATTGGTTTCCCGCCCTGTTTTTCGGCTCGTGATCCACATTGGATCGGCATAGTTTGGCTCCT
>JBAVYG010000263.1:0-5404 GCA_049698675.1 Terriglobia bacterium | reverse complement strand
ATGTACGCGACCTCTTGGCAATTGGGCTAGAATCCGTCGGCACCCCGGGAACGGCACTGCGGATTGCCATGACCACATACATGCCAACCGGCGGCACGTATGCGCGACCCGCGAAATGGTTTTTGCGTTTGTCTTGGAGCAGGTTTTCCCGTATTCTGAAGGCTATGGAAGTACATTTCACGCCCGAGCAGCAAGCGCAGCTTGCGCAGATCGCCACCAAAGCCGGAACCGTCCCCGAGCGGTTGGTGACGAATGTTGTTACCCGTTATCTCGACGAAGAAGCCCGCTTCCTTGCCGCCGTGGAAAAAGGAATAGCGGCAGCCGAGCGCGGGCAGTTTATCGAAGAAGAAGAAATGGACGCTCGTCTTGAAGCGATGTTCAAGCCCTGATGCGCATCCGGTGGACCCTCCCAGCCGCTGACGATTTACAAAACATCAAGAACTATCTGCAACAGAGCCACCCGCACTTCGCAGAACCCACCGTGCGGACAATCTACCAGCGTATCCGCCTTCTCAAGAACTCACCTGACCGAGGCAGACCGGGCCACCGCAGCGGCACAAGAGAACTGGCGCTGACGCCGCTCCCTTACGTCGTGGTCTATGCAGTGAAAGCTGAAGCCGTCGAAATCCTGCACATCTATCACGGAGCGCAAGACTGGCGCTGACGCTTTTTTGGTTTCACAAAGGGTCGAATTTAAAGGTCAAAGGGTAAAGGATAAAGGTACGCCTTTACCCTTTACCCTTTGCGACTTGCCTTTTGAGTTGTCCTTCTGCTAGCGCGGGGTGGAGTCGGGGAGGCCGCCGTCCACAGGGATGGTTGCGCCGGTGGTGGGCGTCTGGCGCGTGGCGAAGAAGAGCACGGCGTTGGCGACGTGTTCCGCCGTGACCCGGGCCTTCAAGAGGTTTCGTTTCTGGTAGTATTCCTCCAGGCCTTTTTCATCCAGTCCCCGCGCTCGCATGCGGTCAGGTCCAACCTCCGCCCACAAGCCGGACTTGCGCGTCCCGTGAGAGAACACTGCGTCTGGGGAGACCATGTTTACACGCACGCCGATTTCGGCCATTTCCAGGCTGGCAATGCGCGCCAGTTGATGGGCAGCGGCTTTGGTGGCGCTGTAAGCCCCGAACTTGGCCCCTGGAGCAAAGACGTTCTTGGTTGAAATCATAACGATGTCGCCGCCGGTTCCCTGATATTTGAAGTGCCGGCCCGCTTCTGCCAGCGTCAGCAACGTTCCCTCGGTGTTCACCCGCTCCAGTTTCTGAAATGCCTCGAGCTTCATCTCTTCCAGGGATGAGACCAGCGCTATGCCGGCATTGACGATGACCAGATCCACGCCGCCCCAGGTCTTGATGATTGTCTCGAACCCTTGGGCTACAGAAGCTGCGTCCGTCACGTCCACCGCAACGCCCAGAACGCGGTCCCCAAAGGTTACCTTCAGGTCCGTAGCGAGGCTCTCCAGGGCTTGCCCCGGCAAATCGGTGACTGCCACATGGCAACCGTTCTCGAGCAGGCCCTGGGCAATCGCGGACCCGATTGCTCCCGCCGCTCCCGTGATCACGGCGACTTCCCTCGCCAGGGGCAATTTACTGCGCTTTCCGAGCTTGGCGTGCAGGAGGGTGTGGTACTCCATTTCAAAGAGATGGCTTTCGGAGAGGCCCTCGTACGTTCCCATCGCGGCTACCTTGGCTTTGACCGCCAGCGTGTGCGCCGTAATATCTCGGGCGATCTTGGCCGCCTCAACATCCTTGCCAGAACAGATTGCCCCCAACCCCGGCAGCAGCAGCACGCGGGGCAGCGGGTCAAAGGTTGCTAGGCCCTCGGGCAAGTGTGCCGAGTTCCTCTCAATGTAGGCTTTGTAGGCAGCCGTGTACTCTTGAAAGGCTGTGGCGAGTTGCTGGCGCAGCCTCGCGGGGTCGTCATAGGCCGGGCTATCGAGCCAGAGGGGCAGGGCCTTGGTGCGAATCAGGTGGTCCGAAGTGAGAGGAGGGGACAAGGCAATTTGCTTGCCCCGGTCAGAGTCGACGAAATCCAGAGTATCGCGATCAGTCAATGACTTCAGGATGACGCGGCGCCAGGGTCGATCGGCGTCCCCGCTGGGTTCGGCAAGCAAGCCACGGACTAAGGGGGCAACGGTAACCAACCTCTTTTCCGCCGCAGAAGGGGGCGTCGAAATCTGCACCACCAGCGGCCGAGTGGCGCGCTCAGCCAGGTATTTCTCGGCACGGGTGGCCAGTTCGATGGTGGCCTCGTAGGAGTCGCGCGCGGTCGTCCCCCAGGTGACAAGCCCATGCTGCATCCACACCATGGCCTTGCTGCCCGGGCGCGATTCGTAGGCTGCGGCCGCGGCCTTGGCCAGCTTGAAGCCCGGCTTCACATAGTCCAGAACGATCACATCCTCGCCCAACGCTTCTTCCACGCGTTTCGCAGCTTCGCTCTGATTCGTCAGGGCCAGCACAGCGTCCGCATGAGTGTGATCGATGAACGGGTGGGGCAGAAAAGCGTGCGCCAGGGTTTCAATCGAGGGCGTTGGAGCGTGAGGATTGAAAAGATGAGTGCGGAACTCATCCGCCATCGCGGCGTCGGAAAGATCCGCGAGCACGCGAAGTCTCTTGAGGAACTCCAGGTCCACGGCCGAATGCCCCTCAGGTTCGATATCTACCAGGTCGTAGCCCGAGGCTTTCACATAAAGGGCCGGGACCTGCTCGCCCAAAACGTTTGTGGCATAGCCTTTGACGGAGGTGTTGCCCCCGCCGTGAAGAAGCAAGCTCTCCTCAGCGCCGAGAAGGCGGCTGGAATACGTCCGCAGAGCCAAATCTTCACCCCATCTGGGAGCGTACTGTGCTACGAGTCGGCTTGCTTCTTCGTCTGACCAGCGGTTTTCCATAGGCTTTGATTGAGAAGACGAAAAGCAGAAGTCAAGAGTCAGAAGCAGGGGCTGGAATGGAGCCTGCAGACCGCGCACACGAAATTCCGCGCAAGCCTCCTTCAGCTATCTCAGAACTCCAGACCAGCCAATGACCAACCACTCGCCACTGACCACTGACTACTGACCACTGACAACTGACTCCTATTTCCTGACTCCTTCCTTCACTGCCTCCAGCATAAATTTGGCGTTCGCTTCCGCCGCCTTGCCATCGAACACCGCGCTGCCAGTCACGATCAAGTCCACGCCCAGGGCGGCTACGTCGGCGATGTTGTCGCGTGTTATCCCGCCGTCCACGCCCAGCAATATTTTGCGGGCCGAGCCAGCGATCATGCGCTTTACATTCTCAACTCGCCCTCTGGTGGCGGCAATGAATTTCTGCCCACCCCAACCCGGGTTGACGGCCAGGATCAAAATCAATTCCAGCTCCTCGAGCAGAGGTTCGAGCACCTCGAGGGGCGTGCCCGGATTCAACCCCACGCCGCGCACCAGCCCCCTTTCGGGGTCGTTGGCGTTTTTCATCATGCGCATCTGCTGGAGAACCCGGTGAACATGAGAGCAAGCTTCGGGATGAATCGTGATCATGTCGGCGCCTGCCGCAACATAGTCCGCCACCTTATTCAGCGGCTCATCGATCATCAGGTGGACGTCCTTCAGCAGGGGAGTCTTGAGGGCCTTGATCAGGGGCGGACCCACGGTCATCATGGGGCAGAAGCAGCCATCCATGACGTCCACATGGGCCACTTGGACGCCGCTACGTTCAAGGACGGCTAACTCCGATCCTAACGAAAGGAGGTCAGCCGTCAGGATGCCTACACTCACTACGGGAGACGATTCGAGGAGAAGATTGAAAGCGGTTGAAGGGGTCATAAACTCTCCGGATTGTAGGGCCGAACGGCGTTCGGCCCTCGGGCATCACTCGGCCCTCGCCCTCTGGGGCGAGCGCCGCTCGCCCCTACTTTGCAAACACCCCTTTCGTTTCGTGCTTCAAGGTTTCGTACAGCTCGAAGGCCTGCTGGGGCATCATCTGCTCGTGGACCACTTTTCCCACCGCCTGGATCATGGCGGTGGGAGCGTCGGCTTGGAAGATGTTGCGGCCCATGTCCACGCCCGCCGCTCCCTCGCTGACGGCGCGATAGGCCATCGTCAGCGCCTCGAGTTCGGGCAACTTCTTACCGCCCGCCATGACGATGGGCACTGGGCAGGAAGCCGTCACGGTTTCGAAGCCCTCTGCAACATAGTAAGTCTTGACGAACTGGACGCCCAGTTCGGCGCAGATCCGGCACGCCAAGCGAAAGTACTTGGCATCCCGTACCATAGCCTTACCCACCGCCGTAACGCCCAGGATGGGAATCCCGTAGCGCAGCCCTGCGTCCACCAGCCGGGTCATGTTGTTGACCGTTTGGGTTTCGAACTCGCCGCCGATATACACCTGCACAGCCAGCGCCGACACGTTGAGCCGTGCGGCATCTTCAATATCCATCGCGAGCTGCTCGTTCGAGAGCTCTTTGAGGATGCTGGGTCCGCCGCTGGCCCTCAGCACCACGCCGGAAGTGAATGACGACGGAACGATGGCTCGCAAAATGCCACGGGTAAGCATCAGGGCATTGGTATAAGGCAGCAAGGGAAGGATGTTGACGTCAATCCGCTCGAGGCCCGTGGTGGGACCCTGGAAGTATCCGTGGTCGATAGCCAGCATCACGGTCCGCCCGCTGCTGGGACGGAAGATGCGCGCCAGCCGGTTCTGCATTCCCCAGTCCAGCGCTCCCGATCCCTTCAGGAAGAACGCCTGATTCTTGGCGGGGATATCCAGGTAGAATTCTTTTGTCTCTTTTACGTTATCAACGTCAGCCATGTTTTCTTTCTCCTTTGAGTTCCTCCATTATGGGCGACCACAAGGGTCGCCCCTACAACAAGCGTCAGCCATGCTCACTTTCTCCTCGGGCCACCGCAGGTTCTGTCATTCCGAGCGGAGCGAGGAATCTCGCTCTGATTCTTTCTTCCAACCTAATCCCCGAGTGCACTTTGAGCCTCGGATTCAACTTCGTCCAGAGCGAGATTCCTCGCTCCGCTCGGAATGACAGGTTGGATGGTCCGTCGCCGCGCCTAGGCCAGGTAGAAGACCTCTTGCAAGCGCAGGAAGCCCTCGTCCGGGCGTTGGCCTTCCAGGTTATCGAAAAAGGGCGCCATGTCTCGCTGCCAGCGCAGATTGACTTCTCGCTTAGCCATACCCGCCAAGGCGCTCTGGTAGTCCGGCGTTTCAAAGTACCCCACCAGCAGACCATCGTCGCGCAGGAAGAGCGAATAATTATGCCAACCGGTCTCCCGGAGAGCCTCCAACATATCAGGCCAGACGGCTTTGTGACGCTCCTTATATTCTGCCAGTTTCTCCGGTTTCACCTTCAGCAAAAAGCAAACGCGCTCCATTATGATCTCCTTTGATCCTCACGTCTTCTTCTCGGGTGCCATTGCCACTCGCTCGGC
>JBAVYG010000262.1:0-5883 GCA_049698675.1 Terriglobia bacterium | reverse complement strand
TAATAACAGTTGTATTATCGAATCCGAACCCGCTCAGCCCCGCAAAAAGTTTGCCATTTGACTTTTGCCATTTGAATTTTATAATTCTGAACGACAGGTCAAATGGCAAATGGCAAAGGTGAAATTTCAAAAATGGCGAATCCGAAATCCCCCCCTGGCCCCTCTCCCTCAAGGGGGAGAGAGGAGAGTGGGTATGAGCTAAGAGATCAGCCGACGGACATTTGAGCAAGCGAGATTAAGAAGAGGAGCTCGAACACCTTGGACCAGACGAATAAATCCAACACTACTTCCAAGCCAAACCGGCGAGGGTTCTTGAAGTCCGGAATGCTCACTGGGGTCGCGGCGGCAGCTCTGCCTTCGTTCTCCCGGCGTGCCGGGGTTGCCACCTCCGCGGCTCGAGCAGCGCTTCCACCCCCGAAGCCATTCGAACTTGGTGAAATCACGGTGGCGGAACTTCAGGATGAAATGCAATCCGGCCAGCTCACGGCGCGCTCCCTAGCTGAAAAATACCTCGCGCGCATCGAGAAGGTCGACAAGCATGGACCCGCCGTTAACTCCGTCATTGAAGTCAACCCGGATGCGCTTGCCATCGCCGCGGAACTCGACCGGGAGCGCAAAGCCAAGGGGCCGCGCGGACCGCTGCATGGCATCCCCGTCTTCATCAAGGACAACATCGCCACCCGCGATCGGATGATGACCACGGCGGGGTCGCTCGCCCTGGTGGGAGCGAGGCCGCCGAAAGATGCCTTCGTGGTGAAGAGGCTCCGCGAAGCAGGCGCCGTGATTCTCGGTAAGACCAACCTCAGCGAATGGGCCAACATCAGGTCCTCGCACTCGACCAGCGGCTGGAGCGGGCGCGGCGGGCTGACGCGCAATCCCTACGCGCTCGACCGTAACCCTTGCGGATCGAGTTCCGGGTCAGCCGTCGCCGTTTCGGCAAACTTCTGCGCCCTGGCCCTGGGCACCGAGACCGACGGTTCCATCATCTGCCCGTCATGTGTCAACGGAATTGTTGGGATCAAGCCGACGGTCGGTCTGGTCAGCCGCGCCGGAATCATTCCCATCGCCCACAGCCAGGACACGGCTGGGCCCATGGCTCGAACCGTGACCGATGCCGCGATCCTGCTGGGCGCTCTAACCGGAGTTGATGCCGACGATCCAGCAACGGAGGTGAGCCGAGGGAAGGTGGCATATACCAATTTCCTCGACCCGAGCGGGCTGCGCGGCTCGAGAGTCGGTGTGGTGCGCAAATTCTTCGGTATCAGCGATGCTGTGGACAAACTAATGAATCAAGCCATCGAAGAGATGAAGCGTCAGGGTGCGATAATAGTGGATCCGGCTGAGCTTGGAACCATGGACCAGCTTGGGGACTCCGAACTCCAGGTGCTCCTTTATGAGCTCAGGGCTGACCTGAACTCTTATCTGGCGGCACTCGGGCCCGGCGCGCCCGTGCATTCCCTGCGGGAGATCATCGAGTTCAACGAGCGCAACCGCCAAAAAGAGATGCCGTACTTCGGACAGGACCTGTTCATCAAAGCGCACGCCAAAGGATCGCTCATGGAGAAGGAATACCAGGATGCGCTCGAGAAGAATCACCGCCTCACACGAAAGGAGGGAATCGATGCCGTCATGGCAAAGTTTCAACTGGATGCCCTGGTGGCGCCCAGCGGAGGGCCTGCCTGGATCACCGACTTGGTCGATGGGGACCACGACTCAGGCGGAAGTTCGACTCCGGCTGCGGTAGCTGGTTACCCCAACATCAATGTCCCAGTGGGCTTCGTCTTCGGTCTGCCCGTGGGAATCTCATTCTTTGGCAAAGCTTACAGCGAGCCGACGTTGATCAAGCTCGCCTATTCCTTTGAGCAGGCCACCAGGCATCGCCGTGCTCCACAATTTCTGCCTACAGCGGATTTGACCACCCAAGTTCAGTGACCCGTACCCGAAAGCTCCGCGCGGCGAGGGCAGGAGAGGCCTCGACCCTCGAGGAAAACCCTGGGAGCCCCGGGCGTTCGTTCCGCGATCGTAGGTCAGCAGGCCCGCTACTGTTTTGGCGTCATGGGGATTGCCGGCTGGTTGGGCCGATCAGTGGGAGTCGCGCTCACGATGCGGACTTTCGACTTGAATTGCTTGTAGTCGGTGTAACGAAGGATCTGTTTGATGTGCACGGGGCCGTTGGAGAAATAGAGGGTGTCATCCGCCATGGTGTAGGTAGGAAACCAGTATTTCCCGTCGATCTGCTCGCGCCAGGTGGTAAAACGTGGAAACAGGTTTTCACCCTTCTTGGTCTTCAACTCGGGCACGGGTTTGCCTTCCGACTTCACAATTTGCAGGTCCTGGTCATCAACCCACACCACACCCTGAAAATACTGCTGTCCCTTCTGAATTTCTTTGGGCCGGATGGAGAAAACATAAGCCGTTATCTGGTCAACCTTCACGTGTCCCAAATACTTGATTTCGTACTCCGGGAGTTCATCCGAGGTCAGAACAAACGGCTGAGTGTTCCGCATCGAAATGTAGTCTTCCTTGGTCATGATGATCCGTTTCAGGGTATCCGCGGGGGCATAGGTCACACGCTCGATCCGGTTGCCGGCATCGTCGAAGAGGATGTCCCACTCCTGTTCGAAAACGCCCTCGACTTCGTTGTCCGGTCCTAATTCCTGCACCTTGTTGATTTGGTGGTAGGTGTAATTGTTACGCGCTTCCTTAAAGAGCTTTTCCTTGGCGGCGAATTCCTGGATGATACGTTGGATTTGGTCCGGGCTAGGATCAGCCAGACTGTTGCCAGGCGCCGCCTTGGCAGAGGTGGCGGAAGCATCCGTCTTTTCCATAAGGCTGCTCAACGTCTCCGCGACTTTCCGATCCACGTCCGCAGGTTTGGAGTTAGGAGCAGGTGTATTGGCGGATGGCGTTTGCTGGGAAGGGGCAGGAGCAGGCGCGGATGCGGCAGGGCTTGCCGCGGAAATCTCACTTGCAGCCGTTGGCGCAGGTGAGGAAGCACGCCGAGCCATCACCGGAGAAGCCGTTGCCGAGGTGGTTGTGGGGGCGGGGTGGGCGGCGATTTGCTGGTTACCCTCAGTACCTCCTGCCGGACGATCCAACAGCCTCTGGATCCTTTCCCTGAATCGGTCGAGGTCGGCCGGGGCCCCTGCAAATCTGCTGTAAATGCGGCCGTCCCGCCCGATCAGCACGGTGGTTGGCAGACCTGATATTCCTCCATAAAGCTTTTGTGTATCAGCGTCGCCCATGGCGACGGGGTAGTTCACATTGACACGCTGGCAATAACTTCGTACTGCCTCCTTCTGATCTCTTACGGCAATGCCGACAACTCGCAACCCTTCCCCATAGTATTGGCTTTGAAATCCAACCAGCGCTGGAATCAATTTCCGGCAGTACGGGCACCAAGAAGCCCAAAAACTAAGTAACACTACTTTGCCCCTGTAATCAGCAAGGTCAATCTTTTGTCCCGAGAGCGCCACCAGTGAGAATCGCGCAGCGTAGGGATGATCGTTATCAGTCGACTTGCTCTCGAGATCAGCCGGCTTGCTCTCGAGGCTGCCCAACGTCTCCGCGACTTTCCGGTCCACATCGGCAGGCTCGGAGGTGGGAATGGGTGAATAGGCGGATTGCGTCTCCTGGGAAGCCGCAGAGGCGGTTTCGGACGCGGCAGGAGGGGCAGGAGCGGCAGGAGCAGCAGGAGCGGCAGGAGCAGCAGGAGCGGCAGGACCTGATGGAGCCTCATTGGCTTTCGAGCCTGCTTTGGTAAGAGCCTCGATCAAATCATCGCTGGCTCCGGCATCATGAAATTTCTTTGCCAGATCAGGGTTCATCTTGAAACTGATGCCCCGTTGTTCGACGAGCGTGACAATCTTTTGTGTCGGGGACCCTGCCAGCAGAAGCAAGGTTATGTCATCTGCACTCAAGGGTTGATCGGCTGCCGCGGCCAGGAGGGCGAATAACCCTGCAACCAGTATCGCCAGTATCCCCAAAGCAAACTTCTTGGTCATAGGTTGATAATCCTTCCTCAACGAACCCCGCTTACTCATAGGGCTACCGCAACAACCTCTTAATCATATAGAGCATTTCTTACGCCCAAAAGTTGTCTTGCTGACCTGACACGGAAGGGCTTGCAGAGGTGGGCGTGACCTTAATCAGGACTGCGCTACGCCTGCCACGGGGTAAGCAACCCGGGCGGCGCACGGTCCGCGCCCTTCTCTCCGCTATTGGCGAAGGAGGTGGAAAACTCTCTTCTTTTGCCAACCCTGGAGTCTTTTCAAAACGACGCTCAGCGCGCCCGACGCCTATTCTTGAGCCGCGCCTGGCGCGTCTTTTGAGCTTTGCGTTTGGGTTTTGAAATCGCGAACGTAACTGCCCCCACGCGGCGAACCTTCCATTCTTGCGCCTGCGGGGTCTTGCCTTCAGTTTCCATAGTGTGCTCTCAATTCCTCTCCGAAGTCACAGCGCCACAATTATACAGTGGTTTCGAGCTTCGGGCGACTGCCAACCCGGCGGCTGGGCATCCTCCGTTGTCCACAACCGGAGCCGTACAACGCACGAAACGTGCCTACCCACTCACTTTGCGGGTTCAATTGCAGTAACGCTAATCGTGTCGCCCTTAAGTGTGCCAGTAATCTTTACCTTCTGCCCCGCGAATTCCTCAGGTTTCTTCTGGTCGGAGAGCTCATAAACCTTTCCGCTGGCGAGATCGGCAAGCACATACTTACTGCCAGCTTTCACACACTCCAGGGTACACTCCTTGCCGCTCTTTCCAGGCATCATGTGTTTCAAGCCACACATTGAGTCACTGATCTTTCCGATAAACGTCTTTGTCCCAGCCTTCACAGTACCGGCGAAGCTCAAACTGCCTCCAAGCAAAAGCCCCACACAGAGATAACTAATTTTCCGCATTTTGGGCCACCTCCAATTGTGGCTGAAAAGAAAGAGGCCGTCCTCCCAGGGGGACGGCCAGAGAAGTGCCAGACTGAAATCCTCAACTCAGCGTTCAGATTCTACGGTGGGCTCTCTACTTGCCTCCAACCGGGGAAACTTCCGCGACGGTAATCGTACTGTCGCTCAGGGTTCCCGTCACCTTCACAGATTTGCCGCCCAGGCCCTGGAACTTGTCCTGAGCATCCACCTGATACACCTTCCCCCTGCTGACGAGAACGTACTTGGCGCCGCCTGACACGCACTTCTCAACGCAAGTCTCTGCATCCGCGCTGGCCTTGGCGTGCTTGGCCCCGCAATGCTCATCGCTAACCGTCCCCGTCCAGGTCCTATTTGCAGCCCAACTTAGACAGCCAAAAGCAAACAGCGTCAACACTACCATCGTAATTCTCTTGATCATCGCATGCCTCCTCGTTATTCATCGGAATTTTGGCCCGGCCTGCGGAGGTAGAGTGCTGACCCGACAGCCGACCAGCAATCCTGGTCACCCTTTGGGGCAGAACCCCTTCACGAAGCAGTTTCACCCCCCAAGCCGAGCTATTGATTCAGTGCCCTGACCGGACTAATTGTACCTGTGAACAAGCCCCAAACACAAGAGATTTTGCGGGTAGGTGGCGGAGGACCAGGTTTCAGGTGCCAGGGTTCAGGTGTCAGGGGAGAACAGACTCCCCGGTCCCTTCATTGCAATTTCGTCCTTCGGCATCTAGAATCAAATGGAAGGAGTTGAAAAATGGATAACGACGTTCTACGGATTGCGGGCAGGGAATTCCATTCGCGCTTGATCATCGGCACTGGAAAATACAAGAGCTTTCAGGAAATGGCGCGGGCCCACGAGGCTTCCGGCGCAGAAATGGTGACGGTCGCCGTCCGCCGTGTGAATCTGACTGACCACAGCAAGGAATCTCTGCTCGATTATGTTGACCACAAGAAGTTCTTCAT
>JBAVYG010000261.1:0-14698 GCA_049698675.1 Terriglobia bacterium | reverse complement strand
CCTTAAGCAAGGCGGAGGTTGAAATGGGGACTAGCAGCCAAACAGGTGGGAGGTGGGCCATGAAAAGCCGAAGACTTTGGTATGTGATTGCGCTCAGCATGCTGTGTCTTGTGGCAGCAAGGATTGCCGTGGCCCAGGAGCAAGCGCCCCCTCCGGGCGTGGCGACCCAGGAACAGGAACCCCCGCCGGGCGCTGCGGCCCAGGAGCAAGGACCCCCGCCGGGTGCCGCCCGCATCAGCATGATCAACGGCGAAGTATCTAGCATGCGCGGGGACAGCGGGGAATGGGTGGCGGCCGTAGTGAACGCGCCGGTGGTGGGCGGCGATACGGTGGCGACAGCTGCTCGCGCTCGCGCTGAAGTCCAACTCGACTTCGCGAACGTTCTGCGCATGGACCAGAATGCCGACGTGAAAATCGCCGACCTCACGCAAAAGCACATTCAACTTCAGGTGGCAAGCGGCACCATCGACTACACGGTGTTCAAGGGCACGGAAGCGGATGCGGAAATCGACACACCCAACATGGCCGTACTTCCCCTGGGCGAGGGCGTCTACCGCATCCAGATCGACGCGGATTTGCAAACGGAACTCACCGTCCGCAAGGGCCGGGCGCAGGTTTCAACTCCGCAGGGCAGCATGACTGTGGAAGAAGGCCAAGTTATTTACGTTAGAGGCACGGACAATCCTGAATACCAGATTGCCGATGCCGCGGCCAATGACGAATGGGATCGATGGAACAACGATCGCGACCGCACCATCGAGAAAGCCCAAAGCTGGCAGTACGCGAACCGCTATTACACTGGCGCCCAGGACCTTGATGCGTACGGTCAGTGGGAAAATACGCCCGACTACGGTTATGTCTGGGCTCCGAATGTTGGGCCGGACTGGGTACCCTATTATGATGGCAGTTGGGCGTGGGAGCCTTATTGGGGATGGACGTGGGTATCCTATGAACCCTGGGGCTGGGCGCCTTACCACTACGGCCGATGGTGCTGGTGGGGCAGCCGGTGGTGCTGGTGGCCGGGGTCCAGGTATTGGGGTCTGCGACCCGCTTGGGCGCCGGCTTACGTCTCCTTCCTCGGATTCGGCTTACGCGCCGGCTTCGGACTCGGCTTTGGTTTCGGTTCGATTGGCTGGTGCCCGCTCGGGCCCTTTGATAGAGCCTTTCCGTGGTGGGGACATCGCTACGGTTACAATGCTGTGGGTATTGCAAACTTCAGCGATTTCAATCGTGGGCTCCGCCGGTTCGGGAATATGCCTGGGCGTTACCCTTCCAACCTTCAGGCGGCGCTTAACAACCCCAACTTCCGGCGCGCCATCACCACCATGCCTGCGGACCGGTTTGGGAAGGGCATGGTTAGAGGAGTCGGGCGCAGTGTGGATGCGGCCACGCTGCGGCAGGGCCAGATGGTGCGGGGAACTCTGCCCGTCGTTCCCACGCGCGCGAGCTTGATGCCAGGTAATCGTTTGGCCAGCCCGTCCGCAATTCCGTCGCGGGCCGTCAATAACACGCGTTTCTACAGTAAGAGTCCTGTTCCTGCCCGTACTGAGTCCTTCAATCAGCGGGCCGCACAGATTCAGCAGATGGTCCAGCAGCACAACCCCGCCGCAGCCTCGAACCTAGGCACACGGCAGGGCGCGAATTCCACTGGGAGGTTTGGGAACGCGGGAGGCGCGGCCAGCGGAGGGTTTGGAAACGCGAACCGTCCCGGATACACGAACACGAGGCCGATGGCGCCTCGCAGCTTCACGAACAGTGCACCCTACAACACGACGCGGCCACAATCGGGCCCTGCTGGCGGGTACTCCCAGCCGCGTTATGGATCTCCACAGCAGGGGGGCAACCAGGGCGGCTGGCAGAGATTCTCGAGGCAAAGCCAGCCCGCACCCTCGAGCAGGAGCGGGGGATGGAATGCTCCCGCCCCGCGCTCACAGTTCTCAGCCCCGAGTTGGGGCCGAGTCTCGTCCCGCCCAGGAGGGCAATCCTATGGCGGGTATGGCAGTCGTCCCTCGTTGAACTTCAGTAAGCCTATTGTGGTTCAACGGTCCACGGCCCCACGCTCCTATGGAGGCGGCGGCCGCGGATATTCCGCTCCGTCCGGCGGCGGTCGCGGAAACTCCGGCGGCGGTGGCCATAGCGCACCCTCTTCTTCCCACGGCGGGGGCGGTGGCGGAGGCTCGCACAGCAGGCGTTAACCGCAGGCTGAAAAAAAGCATCTTCGTGTCGTCCTCAGTGAACAAGTCACCGTCTCCCTGACGCCTGAAACCTGACACCTGAAACCTGGCACCTGGAACCTGCCCACTGATTCAGTCGTTTTCCGAACCCGTCCTCGTATAGAATAGTCTAGACATGCTGCGACAAAACGATTTGCTGGACGCCACAACTGCGCCACTCGAAGAGATTGAATCAATTCTGAAGGCCGAACACTCGGACCCGTTCCACATTCTCGGCGCGCATGTGGTGGAGTGTGAAGGCAAGCCAGCCGTTGCCATCCGCTGCTACCTGCCGGGAGCCGAGCAGGTTTGGGTGTGCCGGGACTCGGGCGTCTTTCCTTCGCAACGCATCCATGCGGACGGATTCTTTGAGGCTGTGTTCCCGAACGAGAGGCAGGTTTTCCGATATCGGCTTCGCGCCCGTTACGGGGAGGGTAACGAGCCGGAGTTTGAAGACCCTTACCGCTTTCCCCCGACCCTCTCCGACTTCGATCTCTACCTTCTAGGCGAGGGCAAACACTACAAGTCTTACGAGAAACTCGGCGCTCACGTGATGGAGCTTGAGGGAGTTCGAGGCGTGGCCTTTGCCGTGTGGGCTCCGAACGCGCAGCGGGTGAGCGTGGTGGGGAATTTCAATAACTGGGACGGCCGCCGGCATCTCATGCGGGTGCGCGGGGGGAACGGGATTTGGGAACTGTTCGTCCCGGGCCTTATGGAAGGTGAGATCTACAAGTATGAGATCAAGGGCCACAACGATTTTCTGGGCTTGAAAGCGGACCCGTTCGCCTTCTATGCAGAACTCCGGCCCAACACCGCTTCTGTCGTACATGACATCAACGACTATACCTGGCAAGACCAGGCCTGGATGGAAGCCCGCGCGCAACAGCAGTTCCTCGAGGCCCCCCTGGCCATCTACGAAGTTCACCTCGGGTCCTGGCGACGCGGCGAAGGCAACCGCCTGCTCAGCTACCGCGAACTCGCCGAACAACTGGTCGACTACGTCTGCGAAATGGGCTTCACGCACGTCGAACTGCTGCCCGTCATGGAGTACCCGCTGGATGAATCCTGGGGCTATGAGACGGTCGGTTACTTCGCGCCCACCAGCCGCCACGGCATGCCCCAGGACTTCATGTATTTTGTCGATTACTGCCACCAGCACGGGATCGGCGTGATCCTGGATTGGGTGCCGGCGCACTTTCCCGCCGATGCCCATGGCCTGGCGTATTTCGACGGCACGTACCTTTACGAGCATGCAGACCCGCGCTTGCGCGAGCATCCTGACTGGGGCACGCGAATTTTCAATTACGGCCGCTCGGAAGTCCGGAATTTCCTCTTGACCGGGGCGCTCTTCTGGCTGGAAAAATACCACGCCGACGGGTTGCGCGTGGACGCCGTGGCGTCAATGCTCTACCTGGATTATTCGCGCAAGTCCGGCGAATGGATCCCCAACCGCTACGGCGGCAACGAGAACCTGGAGGCCATCGATTTCATCAAGCGGTTCAACGAACTCGCTCACCAGGACCGTCCCGGCATGCTGACCATCGCCGAAGAGTCCACCGCCTGGCCGGCGGTTTCACGCCCCACGCACCTCGGTGGCCTGGGGTTCAGCCTGAAGTGGAACATGGGCTGGATGCACGATATCCTCGTTTACTTTTCCAAGGACCCCATCTACCGCAAGTACCACCACCACAACCTCACCTTTTCGCTCCTTTATGCCTTCACTGAGAATTTTGTGCTGGTGCTTTCCCATGATGAAGTGGCCCACGGCAAACGCTCACTGCTTTCGAAAATGCCCGGCGACACGTGGCAGCAGTTTGCCAACTTGCGCTTGCTTTATGCCTTCCAATTCGCTCACCCCGGCAAGAAGATGCTCTTCATGGGCGGGGAGTTCGGCCAGTGGATCGAGTGGAATCCAAGCCGGGCCCTTGACTGGAACCTGCTTGATTACGAACCCCATCGTCAGGTGAAGCAACTGGTTGCGGACCTGAACCGCCTTTACAAGGCTGAGCCGTCACTGCACGAAGTCGATTTTGAATGGCAGGGTTTTGAATGGATCGATTTCCACGATGCCGACAACTCGGTGGTCGCTTTCCTGCGCCGCGCTCGTGACCCAAACAATCACCTGGTCGTGGTCTGCAACTTCACCCCCCTCGCCCACACCGGCTACCGCATCGGTGTGCCGGAACCGTGTTTCTATCGCGAGGTCCTCAATACAGACGATGCGAAATATGGCGGCAGCGGCGTTACCAACGCGCCCGGTCGGCAGGCGGTGCCGGCGCCCTGGCAGAATCAACCTTGCTATATCGAGACGACCTTGCCGCCTCTCGGCATCGCCATTTTCAAGCCGGAACGCTAGCGGCGACACTACATCCCCAGGACCAGCCGGTCAACTCGCTGGCCCACGTCTCGCAAATAGGCTTCATCGCCGCCCTCGAGCTCAGTTGTGGCGTAGCCATTGTAGCCAATGTCCGCGAAAGCTTTGCGGACCGCAGGCCAGTCGATATCGCCCTCTCCCAGGTTGACCCAGCGGTAGCCATCCTCGAGTCGCTTGAAGTCTTTGAGATGGACTTTGGCGATTCGCTTCCCCAGGCTGCGAATCCAATCCTGCGGATAACCGTAAAGCACGACGTTGCCGACGTCGAAATACGCCTTGACCCAGGTGCTCTGAAATTCATCCACGTACTTTGGGAACTCGAGCGGGCTGAGGAGGAATTTGTTCCAGACCTCCTCGAGAGCGATGACGACCTTCAGTTCCTCGGCCAGGGGGAGCAACTTTCGGATCTGCTTCTGGGAGCGCGTCCACGCCTCGCGGTAGCTTGTCTGCGAATTGACGACGGCCGGTACCAATAATACCGTCTCTGCCCCCCAAAGCTTGGCGTTGCGGAGCGAGGTCCGCATCCCGTCAAGGCTCTTCTCCACCACCGCGGGATCGCTCGAGGAGAGCGGATAGTCCCAATGGGCCATGTTCATCACGGAATGGATTCTGACCTTGGCGTCATCCGCCGCCTTCTTGATTTCCTGGGCTTCGTGCTCGTCGCTTACCGTCTGGCCCTCGACAGCCTCGAAACCCACTCCCCGCGCCAGCTTGAATCGCTCCGCGTAGCTCAACTGTTTCGGCAGCATGCTGATCTGGAGGGCCTTTCGGATGTGATTGGACGCTGGGGACGGAGATGCCGAAGGAGCCCCCGGCCCGTAACTCAGCGCAGCCCACGGCGCCGCGCCAGCGGCAACCGAAGCCTTTAAGAAATCTCGTCGAGATCTTCCACTTCTCATTTCATCTTCCCCTTCCCGTAGCGTGGTCGATTTTACCCCGAATTCGTAAGTCGGCTCCCCAGGTGTCATTCCGACCCAGAGCGGAGCGAAGGGGAGGAATCTCGCTCTGATTCCTTCTTCCGCCTTTCCTCCCCTAATCGGTCTTGAGCTCTGGTCCGCCTCAGCGCAGAGCGAGATTCCTCTCCCGCGACTGCGGGATCGGAATGACACACGTACCCCCGCGTTTACGCAAACTTGGACATATCGATATTCGGATCGTATACCTCTTCGGACTTCATCAATTCATCCCACGTGACTACCCTGCCCATATATGCGGCGGAGCGCCCCAGCATGGCGCTTAGCGCGGACTCTGCGCCCTGTGCTGCCTGGTTGTGGAATTCCCCGCCGGTGATGCTTTCCACAAACCACTTTTGCTTTTCCACATCCGCTTGGTCCAGAGCGCCTTTGAACGTCCCCGCAGCCGAAAACTGGGTGCTTCCCTCGGCGGGGCCAAGACCCGCGTCCCACGGCTCGGCTCCGGCGATGTTGACCCGATAGTCGTAGTGTGCCTCCGAGCTGCCCTTGGCGCCGAAAAACCGTGTTGCAGCGTCAAAGGCTGGGTTGTCAAATTGCGTGGATCCAAAACTGACCTGCACATGATCCGGATAAGTGAAGACCACATTGAAATTGTCCCAGCAGTCCCCCGCGTCCGTGCGCAGCTTGCGTCCGCCCCCGCCCACGGCATATTCAGGATGCCCCTGCAGAGTCCAGTTGCACACATCAATAATATGAATGTTCTGCTCGACGATGATGTCTCCGGAGAGGGTGCGGTCCCACACCCAGTTTCGAAGCCTCTTCTCTTCCGGGGAAGCATTCGGCCACTCGGGACGGTCGATGTGGCCGCAGTAGTAGTAGCCCAAGCCGCAACCGATCTTGCCCAAGGCGCCTCCGTGGATGCGCTTCACCAACTCGACGTAGGGCGGCGCTTTGCGGATCTGGAACCCCACTTCCAGGCTCAGCTTTCCCCGCGCCTTCTCGCCAATGCGGATGACGCGCTTGGCGCCCGGCACGTCCACGCCGACGGGTTTCTCGCAATACACGTGCTTTCCTGCCGCCACCACGGTTTCCAGGTGGAGAGGATGGAAGTAAGGAGGAGTCGTGACGAGGATGAAGTCCACTTCTTTCGAGGCCGCGATCTGCTCGTAGGCTTTGGAGCCATGGAAGAGCTGCGAGGAATCGATGGCCGCGTAGCCCTTCGCCCCCTGGTGTTCATCGAAGTATTTGCGGCCTGCCGCAAGCTGGTCTGCGAAGAGATCTCCAAGGGCTACCACGCGGGTATTGGTGTTGTCCACGAACCCTGTCCCTACCGCTGTGCCGCGTCCTCCACAGCCCAAAATCCCCAGGCGCAAGGCCGAGTTCGCCGCCGAACCTCTCACCGCACCAGGTTTCACGATCATCGCGCTCGCTGCCGTCGCGGCCGCCGCGCCGAGAAACTTTCTCCGACTGACCTTTTCATTTGAGCCATCCACCATGAATATTCCTCCCTGTTGTTTTTATAAGGGCGATGATAAAGGTTGTGATGATAGTGGCAATAAGGGCCCGAAATCCAGCAAAACATGTCTGAAATTCTCAGTGCTGCCTAATACCAATTTGACACCCGACATAGAGTTTCGATTGGGTCGAAACACTTTCTGCAATGTGTAATTGAGGTCAGCCCGCGTAGCGGGCGGAAGGTCGTAGCCCACAGCGCAAGCTGTGGGGACAGGGATACGATCCGCGCGTGGCCTGAGCCCCGGAGGGGCGAAACAAATCGTCGGCACATTCTTTCGCCCCTCCGGGGCTGGAAGAATATCCCTCCGTATCTGCCACCCACAGCTTGCGCTGTGGGCTACGACCTTACGCGCCTGACGGCGCTGCAAGCCTCGACCTTTGATGTGAAATTGGTATAAGAAGTCAAAGGTCGGGGGTCAAGACCCAAATGTGGGGTGGCCGGTGTTTTCACTGCCTACTGCCTACTGCCTACTGCCTACTGCGTTCTCCTCTTCCCCCGCCAGTGGAATTCGGACCTGAAACACCGAGCCCTCTCCCGGCTTGCTAAAAGCCCTGATTGTTCCCCCGTGGGCTTGGGCGATCCATTGCCCGATGGATAATCCCAAACCTGCGCCTCCAGTCTCGCGTGAGCGCGCCCGGTCGGCCCGGAAAAATCGCTCGAAGATGTGGGAAAGGTCCTCTGCGGCAATACCGATCCCGGTGTCTCGGACCTCGGCCACTGCAAATCCATCGCTTGAACGCAGGGAGACTGTGATTCGGCCCTGAGGCGGAGTGTATTTCACTGCGTTGTCGAGCAGAATCAGGAACAGCCTTCGCAGCGAGTTCGAATCGCCTTCAATCCAGACGGGAGATTCCGGCAACTCCTCGAGGAAACTGATCTGTTTTGTTTCCGCCAGGGTTCGGCCCTCGAGGCAAGCCTCGCCCACGCTTTCAACCATGTTGATACGAGTGCGCTGGAGGGCTTCGGTCCCTGAGTCGGCGCGGGCTAGGAGCATCAAGTTTTCAATCAGGGAGGAAGTCCTTTGCAGGTCTTCAAGGATTTGCCGCAGCGTCTCGCGGTACTCCTCTTCGGAGCGGGGCCTTCGCAAGGCGACCTCCGCCCGCGTCCGCATAAGCGCCACAGGAGTGCGCAGCTCGTGAGAAGCATCGGCGGTGAATTGCGTTATTCGCCTGAACGCTTGCTCCAGCCGCTCCAGCATGCCGTTTAGGGTTTCCGATAAACGTTGCAGTTCGTCTCCTGTATGTGGCACTAGCAGGCGACTGGAGAGATTCTGAGCGCCGATGCTCCGAGCTTCCCGCGTTATCTGATCTACCGGCGCCAAAGCGCGCCGGCTCAGCCAGTAGCCCCCTGCCGATGCCAGCAGGAGAAGAAGCGGCGAGGACAGAAGCAGAACCCGGCGGAAACGGTTCAAGGCTTCGTAGAAATCGTCAAGAGGGTAGGCGAGCTGCACAATATAGGTCTCGCCTCCCGCCCGGGCTGGAAGCGTCAGCACGCGCAAGGGCACGCCGTTCGGTTGCTGCGTTGTGATCGAAGTCCTGGCCTCTCTCGGCGCCGCCGGGCCGTACTGGGTCATCGTCCTAGAGCGATAGATCCAGTTACCCGCAGGATCTGAAACTTGTAGGAGATCGCTTCCTGCCCGGATTTCTTCGTCCTGGCCGAGTTCATGCGCCAGTTCAGCTCTTCCCCGGGACGCCGTTCGCTCGACCAGTTCACGGACTCCCTGAATCTGATCCTGTAGGGTTTCATCCACGGTCTCATGAATGCTTCCTCGCATCACATAGAACGCAATGACTCCAAAAAGGGTAAAGCCAGTCGCCAGGATGGCGAAATACCAGGCTGTAATCCTGATGCGAAGAGGAAGGCTGGTCATTGCTTCGGACTCTCCCGCAGGCAGTACCCGATTCCGCGAACCGTATGAATCAGCTTCCGGCTGAACCCCTTGTCCACTTTGCTCCGGAGCAAGCGCACGAAGGCATCCAGGGTGTTCTCCTCGATATCGTTTTCGAGGCCCCAAACGGCTTCCACAATCGTGGTGCGAGGGACCACCCGACCCACGCGCCGCATCAGAAGCTCCAAGAGGCGGTACTCGGTGGGAGAGAGGCGGATTTCCCGGCGCCCTCGGATAGCCTGGCGCGAGGCAGGATCGAGCGTGAGATCAGCCACCTGTAAGCGCGTGGGCCGGGGAGCCGAACCCCGCCGCGCAACCGTCCGTAGGCGCGCCAGGAATTCCTCAAAGGAAAAAGGCTTCGTCAAGTAGTCGTCAGCCCCCAGATCGAGTCCCTTGACGATGTCCGGCACAGCGTCACGAGCGGTCAAAATCAGGATGGGAGTCTGATTTCCGGAGTGGCGGAGCCGCCGCGCGACCTCAAAGCCATCCACTTTAGGCAACATGAGGTCGAGCACGATGGCGTCAAATTCATAGACTCTGGCCAGCTCCAACCCTTCCAAGCCATCGAACGCCAAAGCGACGCGATGGTTCTCCTCCTCGAGCCCCTTCTTCAGGAGCTCCGCCATGCCTTTCTCGTCTTCAATAATGAGCACGCGCATGGTCAAGAATGACTCAACTGCACGCCCCTATAATAACCCTATAAACCTGAAGACAAACTGAAAGCCTGAGATTTGTGAAGAGTGAATGGTGAAAAGTGAATTATCAATTCTGGATGATGAACAGAAATCGGGCCGTTGTAGCGCAGACCTCTTTTCGAGGTCTGCGGTTCCTCCCCCAATCGACACCAAAGAACCGCCGACCTAAACGCTAGAAGCTGGCTAGGCTAGCTCACTTTGATATCATCAATTCTTTGAGCTCCTTTGGCCAATCATCCATTGGTGGAAAGCGGTGTTGCTGGAGGAAGAGGTTCTGTTGTTCGCTAACTAGGCCTTTCAGAAACCTGCCGTAAACCGCACGCCCTCCCGGATTGCTCGTGAACACGCTGGCCATTCTTGGATCGAATACTAGAAGCTTCAGGAATTCACTTTGCCTTGCGAGTATCTCTCTATAGACCTTGAGGGCCAAGGGCATAATTGGTCTGAACGGGAACGCAATCAGGGAAGGCCAGAAGCTGAAAGCGATGTTTGGGAAATGATCCGCGACGAATCCCACAGTGGCAGGGCTCACATCACGCGACACCGAAAGATATGAGTTCAATTCTAGGCAGAACTCGTATTGGCAGAGCGCATCTATCGCAACTCTCTGAGAGCCAAAGAGTCTCAGGAACGTCTGGTCTGCGCTCACCCTGTCCGCACAGAGATTGATTCTTCCAGCAACGTGATTGAGTTGTTCCGGCTCACCGCGGCCCGCAAACAAGGGCCAGAAGCACATCAGAGTTCTCTTTGCTTGGTCGCCTATGCGGGGGCCAGCTTGGTAAACGTCGGCTCGGAAGAGCGTACTCACATACTCATATCGATTTCGCTTAAAAATGTACCCTCCGATCAGATGGAGCGAAATCAGGCTCTCCAATGCGGGCACCGTATGGCTCAAGTGTTGGCTGGCCATCGCGGGGGAGCCCTGCTGGTACTGACGAAAAACGTTTTCCATATCAAAGGCAGTCTGCATCATTGACAGTTGATGCGAAGATTCGAACACTTCCTTTAGGAGGTCTAATACTTGCTCAAGAAACCGAACAGGCCCCCCATTCTTCACAACGAGTATTCCTGCGCTCGCAAGCCGTCGCATCGCTGGCATGAAAACATTTTTCTTATGATCAGCGAGCTTCTCGATGAAAGGAAGCAAGGTTTCGCGGCTGTTGATGAGTTCATGCCTGTTCTCGTATGCCCCGACCGCATGCCAAGCCTCGACCAAGTCGTCGCGAAGGCGTTCAAGGAGAAGTTTGAACCTGTCCTTGTCCCCTGATGAACACAAATGCTCCACCAGGGCGCCAAATTCTTCGTCTGTGGTGAAGCTAGGCATTGAGATCACTCCGGAAGACGCCCGTAGTCTTTCCTGCGCCACTACACGATCCATGAGGTGAACCGTTCTGCGACTGGCCCTTTTCTCAGCCTCCCGCTCAATTACCTCCTCGTAAATCTCGTCCCAGTCCTCAGCCGTGGCGAGACGCTTTCCGCTGGAGGAGCCCTTGGTCCACAGGTCTCCCTCCCTCAACAGAAGTTTCTGTGGGGGATCGGATTTATCGTCAACGACAGTACACTTGGCGAGTATCCTTCGGATTGGCTGCTTTCGGACAACGAACAGGACAAAATCGGCGCCGTCTGAGCTCTTGAGCCGAAACAACTCAAATTCTGGAACCGGCGTCAGGTACTTGCCAAGGAGCTGACGGATGCGCGTGTCGTCAAAATCGTCCAAGTTTGCGACGGCACAAAATGATCTGCTTGCTTCGTCGACCCCAATGACAAGATACTTCTCTGTCTCGATGCGGGATGTAGCAATCGACTGTATGTCCTTAACGAACTCGATTTTCTGAGCAATGGTATCCAGCCGGGATGATCGTTTGAGTTCGCACTGCGGGTGCTCGCCTACTTTCTGGACGACCTTCTCGACCAATTCCCGATACTTTTCCGCCCTCGCCGCCAAGTCAGGGGGCTGGGATTCCTGCAACGATTTATTAGGTGAGTCTGCGGATTGGGCCATGCCCAGAACCTCCCGAAGGTGCAGAGTTGATGGCAATATGGCTACGCCTAGAGTTTAGCCTAATCATTCAATCTTAATGTCTCTTGGGTGGAGCACAGTTAAACCTGGTATCTGCTTGAAGTCATCCTTTTCGTCAAACGTCAAGATTTCGGTGATGCCATTATTTTTCATGATGACGCTGTGGATTACGTCTCCCACTCCGGAGTGGTACTTCAGGATACTTTGTCGCACGTGGTAGAAGAATTCTGCGAAGTCGTAGTCCTTTTGAGGACTGACCTCAGCCAAATATATTTTGAGATTAGCAAGACGCCTCTCGCTTACAAGTTGACTCTCGATTTCGGCAACGGTGCCGCGGTCCATCCTTTTATGAGAAACCAAGATATTGACCATCTCGGTTACCGCCCACATGGAAGTACAAAGCTGAACGTCCTTGAGCTTGGCGAAGACGGCTAAGGCATTTTCTACCATCTTCTTCTTGGGCTCTTCCGCCTTATCTGTCGAGTAGTACGCAATCAGAATATTGCTATCTAAATAGATACGTTTCATTTTTTTCTGGCGCGGAAGTGAACGACCTCTTTCATTTTGAAGGTCTTGAGCGCCTTGAAAGACACTGTCTTGCCTGACTTAGTCATAAACCTAACAGTGGCGGGTTTGGTCACAGTTTTGACCGCAGTGAACCTAACGTTTTTCTTGGCCATGTTGTTATGATACCACCGTCCGGCGAGTATGAAAAATACCGCCAGTACCGTGCAAAACGGGCGACACATGCCAAGCACCGCGCCAAACTCGTAGCAAAAGTTTCGCCCCCACCGGCGCTCGCCCCCGGGTTTGAAGACTTAAGAACAGTGACAAGTGGCAAGTGACGAGTGCTGAGAGCAGTGACGAATGACGAGAAACAGGAGTATCAGGTGTCGGGTTCCAGGTGTCAGGGGCGGAACTCGGGATCAGGGAATCGGGGCTCGGGATTCGGGGGCGGGGCACTTACGAAAAGCTGGTCGCCTCCGGCCTTCTGCCTACTCCCTTCCGCTTACTGCCTACTGCCCTACATTTACCGCCTACGACCTACGCCATTGAAACTAGTGATGTATAATGAGAATATGGCCAAGCACGTGACCGACATGTCGGAGGCGGAAGCAACTCGCGACTTCGCGTCGCTGCTGGCGCGAGTGCGCGAGGGCACGGAAGTTGTCATCAAGGACGGCACACGGCCCGTAGCCGTGGTGCGTCCTGCCGAACCTCATGTCCGGTTGCTCTCTGAATCTCTTCGCCTGGCCCGAGAGCACGGCTCGACGGCCACGCCCGATGAGAATTTCGCCAAAGATGTGGTAGCCGCCGTCGAGAGCCATCGCGAACCACTGAAGCCACCCGCATGGGACTAATCCTCGACTCCAGCGTCATTGTCGCTGCGGAACGTCGCGGGGAAACGGTCGAACAGTTGATCGGGCGAATCCTCCGCGCAACCGGCGACCAGGATGCGGCGCTCAGCGCCGTAGGCCTGACTGAACTGGTTCACGGCATCTATCGCGCACCCACCCCGGAAATGCGTTTGCGCCGTGAAGCCTTCCTCAACGAACTACTCGCGGACCTGACGGTATATCCGTACACCAGAGAGACAGCGCTGCTGGCAGGCAAGCTCGACGGAGAACAGCAGAGCCTTGGTATAGTGATTCCGTTCGCCGACCTGCTCATCGGTGCGACGGCATTAGCTCTCAGCTACTCAGTGTTGACGGTCAACGTTCGCCACTTCGAGCGCATCCCTGGCCTGTCGGTAGTGAAACTCTAGCCAGAGACGCCTTTGCGGCGCTCAGGCCCGCCGCGAAATTCAGGCGATGAAAGACGACTGGCGTTTGTCCAAACGATGAGCGTTTATGCTCTCACGCCTCTTGCCAAAGCGAGTGTACGACGCATCCTGAAACAGCGCCCGTGACGGCGCGGCGTCAGGCGGCCGTCGGAATGATGGGTAGTGGGTCAGTTTGATGTTGTAGCGGCGAGTTTGCCTCGCCAAATGGCGGCGTAAAGCCGCCTCTACATCAGACTGACCCACTACCAAATGACGACTACGGCCACTATGCCGATGAAACCGGGAAAGAGATGGGGCATGGCAAACACCCCATTCGCCGGGGTTCAGGCGGGAATCTCGGCGAGCGGATGAATGCGCCGGACATGGATTTGGTTCTCGCGCTTGCGGGTCTGGGCGATGTCGTAGGAGGCTTGCATGCGCAGGAGCGTGTCCATCTTCACTCCAAAGGCTTTTTCAATGCGCAGCGCCATGTTCCCGGAAAGGCTGGCCTTGCCGTTGAGCAAGCTCGACAGGGTAGGCCGGGAGACCTGAAGCGCCGCTGCTGCCGCTGTTACCGACAGGCCCGCGGGCTCGATAATCTCCGTCCGAATGAAATCTCCCGGATGGGGCGGGTTCTTCATGGGCATGGCGTTTGCTTCCTCCGTCCTAGTGATAGTCTTCCAAATTCACGTCGTAGATTTCGCGGTCCGCGCTGTCGATGCAAAACGTCAAACGCCGGTTGCGGGTGACGCTGAGGCTCCAGGTGCCCTTGCGGTCACCGGTCAGCGTGTGAACTTTCCAGCTCGGGAGCGAACGCAATTCCTCGGGGTCTTGCATGTCATCGAGAAATGCCAGCATCTTACGGAGCTTATCCACCGTTTCGGGGGAAACTCCTTTCGAGCTATCTTCCTCGTAGAGCCTTTTCAGGCCCTTGTGGGTGAAGTTTCGTATTTTCACCGGATCAACTGTAGCCTGTAGCCTGACACATGTCAATATGATACTGCCGGAGAGATTAAGAAACTCCGGGCCTTCGGCTCAACCTCTGGGGAAAAGCAAGAGTAGCGCGGCCGTCTGCGGTGTGAGGTCCGCGGCATTTCGCACCCGCCGGCGCTCGCCCCCAGGTTTGAAGTTTACATCTCTGCCCTGGATGGATCCGTACATCATGCTTGACCGCGATGGCTCTTAACGCTCCAAGTGATTCCCCTCCTTGAGCAGGATTGGATATTCGAGGTACACTGTAAATATGAGAAAACGGCGTAAAAACTCAACTACGAGGCGGACTCTGATCAAGAACCCCGTAAGCCCGGTAGATGAGC
>JBAVYG010000260.1:0-3417 GCA_049698675.1 Terriglobia bacterium | reverse complement strand
TAGTAGAGCTCCCCCACTGTCACGAAGGAGACTGCGACACTCCGGTCTTGAATGTAAGGCCGGTACAAGCTGGCTCGCGTGTCATTCCGGAGCAAGAAATACGAGAAGACGTTGGTATCGAGGAGGACTTCATCCATGTGGTGCTGGGCTAAGGCTCACGCAGTCGGTAGATTTCCTCTAGCATTTCATCAACGTCTTCGTCGTCGGGAATACCTCCGGCTAACACGCTGATGTCTTTCACTGGACCCACACCCTGCGACTTCGCTAATTCATGAAATGACTTTCCCTCAAAAAAGCTGCGGTCCCAGAGCAGAAGTCTGTCGACCGGCAAAGAGGCATCGGGTCGCCGCGATGCTTGTGCCATTGCACCGTCAAGCGGGCGAACCCAGCGGGTGGGGGCGCTGTCTCTCGTAAGAATTTCTGTATTCATCGGGGGCTATCCACCCTCCTTTTCGACGATTAATTGCATACGGGCCAAGGAGAGCGCCGTCAAATCATCGGATTCCTGGCTCAGCTCAAGTACGTAACGCCCCGGCTGCATAAAACGGCTGGTATCGAGCGCCCGCACAGTCTGCATAGGCCCTATCTGCGAGAGTGAATCACGCCAATTTCCAGCGATTTCGTTGCCCACCGGGTCAACAACTCGCAGTGTAACGGTGCACGGTTCCTTCACATCAACCCTATAGAAAACGAAGAAGTCCTTAGGGGGTGCAGATCCGTGCGGCAGAATGACCCTGTCAAATAGACCATGCAGGGTCACCTTTCCATCCGAGTCCTGCGTCGCGGAGTCGCACAGCAGGAACGCAAGTAGCTTACACTTCGCCATAGCAGAACAATAGCAGATACGGGGCTTGGCATCAAATCACCACTGACTCCTGATACTCTCCGAACACCCTGCGCATGACGTCTGAAATCTCACCGACCGTGGCGTAGGCTTTGACAGCGTCGAGAATGGCGGGCATCAGGTTTTGGTCGGAGCGTGCGGTCTCTTCCACCCGGCGCAGCGCTGCCTGAAGGCGCGAGGCGTCGCGCCGGGCGCGAAGTTTCCCCAGGCGCTCCACCTGCGAACGTTCCACCTCCGGGTCAATGCGAAGGAGCGGCAATGCCGCGCCGCGCTCGTCCTGGTAGCGGTTCACGCCCACAACCACTCGTTCCCCACTCTCGATGGACTTCTGATAGTCGTAGGCAGCCTGCTGGATTTCCCGCTGGATGTAACCATTTTCAATGGCGCGCAGCGTGCCCCCCATCGCATCAATCTTTCGCATGTACTCCTTGGCGGCCTCTTCGACCTGCGAAGTGAGCTTCTCGATGGCGTAAGAGCCGGCCAGCGGGTCAATCGTATTCGTCATACCACTCTCTGCGGCGATGATCTGCTGGCTGCGAAGGGCGATGAGCGCTGAGCTCTCCGTAGGCAAGCCAAGGGCTTCATCGCGGGCGTTGGTGTGGAGGGATTGCGTCCCACCGAGTACCGCCGCCAGCGCCTGGAGCGTCACGCGCACGATGTTTACGTCCGGCTGCTGGGCGGTCAGGGTGGAGCCTGCGGTTTGGGTGTGGAAACGGAACATCCATGAGCGAGGATTCCGAGCTTTGAAGCGCTCCCGCATCAGGCGCGCCCACAGGCGGCGCGCGGCGCGGAATTTCGCGACCTCCTCCAGCAAATCGTTGTGCGCATTTAGGAAAAAAGAAAGGCGGGGGGCAAAGTCATCCACCGCCAGCCCACGCGCGACGGCCGCCTCAACGTAGGCGGTGGCGTTGGCCAGCGTAAACGCCACTTCCTGGACCGCCGTCGAGCCGGCTTCCCGGATGTGATAACCGCTGATGGAGATGGTATTCCATTCCGGAGCACAATCATGGCAGAAGGCGAAGATATCCGTCACCAACCGCAGAGCGGGGCGGAGGGGATAGATGTACGTCCCACGTGCGATATACTCCTTCAGGATATCGTTCTGGACAGTCCCCGAAAGCTCGCCGAGGTCCACGCCCTGCTTTTCCGCCACCGCGAAGTAGAGCGCCAGGAGGATGGCCGCGGTCGCGTTAATGGTCATAGAGGTAGAGACACGTTCCAGCGGGATGTCCTTGAAAAGGGCTTCCATATCCTCCAGCGAATCAATGGCCACGCCCACGCGGCCCACTTCGCCACGGGAAAGAGGATGGTCCGAGTCCAACCCAATCTGGGTGGGAAGATCGAAGGCCACCGAAAGGCCGGTCTGTCCCCGCTCCAAGAGATAACGGAACCGCGCATTAGACTCCGCCGCCGCCCCGAAGCCTGCGTACTGGCGCATCGTCCAGACCCGGCTGCGGTAAAGGCTTGAATAGATTCCACGTGTGAAAGGGTACTGGCCTGGGTAGCCGGCCTCACGCTCATAGTCCCAATCGGCGAGGTCTTCGGGCGTGTAACTGCTCTTCAGTTCCAGCCCGGAAGCGGTCGTGAACTTCCCCTTCAATTCATTGTCGTGCCTGGAACCCATTGCGCTCCCAGCCCTCCCCCTCGAAACTCGAAATCCGAAAATCGAAAGTCGAAACTCGAAAACCGCCAGCCCCTCCTTCGAGTTTCGAATTTCGAGTTTCGAATTTCGAATTCCCGGCTATCGGATGCTCCGAGCCTTCACAAAGGAGTAGAGGCAGAAAATAATCAAGAGCACCGTGAAACTTGCGAAGAGAACGAAACGGACCAAACCCACCGAGGGAGACTTGAGGTAGTATTGCCACTCCCAGAAGGAAACGGATGCCCCGGCCACTGCAAGGATCAGAAACGCCAGTCCCACCAGCATGTGGAACAGACGCTGAGCATTGCGAAAAAAGTGTGAAAATAGGTATCCGAGGTTGCTCAATCAGTTATCCTGCGGCCTCGAAAGGCGGCACAAATCTCACCTTGGATATCCTAACTCAAAACTTTGCACCTTGACACAGTTTTGCAGCGAATCATACAATGGGGCGAGCGTGAGGCATGGTGACTCTTGGAGCTGGACGATAACTTCAAACGTCTAATCAAAGAACTGGGCGACGCCATCAACGAGTCGTTATCTGAATCGGATAAGATTTCGGACGTCCTGGCCCGCATTCGCGCTTCTGGATACGATCTTTTCCTCGTCCTGGAAGTGACCATCGGGTTCAACAAGAGGGGCGAAGCTAATCTCATCCACCGCCAAAAGCTCAATGCCGACCTGCACCAGGAACCCGTTTTCAGGTTGACGACGCAAGATGCTCAGTTTCTCAGGGCCCTGAGAATCAGCATCGAAGATGAGGATTCCTGAACGCATTTGACCGTTGTGGTTAGATCAGTTCACCCGTGTTCTTCTGCGGGGCGTTTTCCAAACCGTTCTTTCCCCGCTCTCCATGCCGAGCGGAGGCGGGACTTTTCCAGGCAGCAACTCACTTGACATCGACCGAAATCGGGGAATAGGATTCATCCATGCC
>JBAVYG010000259.1:0-2844 GCA_049698675.1 Terriglobia bacterium | reverse complement strand
GTCCAATACGGAATTCCCGAGAGGCAAAAGCCCAATCCGGCGGGAATCTGCGCCCGCATGGCGGTCCAAGTGGAGGAGGTGTCACCCGACCAAGTGGCCGCCGCGTATCGCTGCGCGCCGGCAAACGCCGAGCGAGTGAGTATGAACACACGCTGCTGCGGCGCTGCTTCACGCTGCCCATTGTAGACGCCCTCGCTATTCACCAAGGGATAGGCGTTCAGCACGCGTGCGCCCGTGCCGAGAGCGGTGGGATTCATGTGGGTCTGCTGGCCTTCGAGGGTGGGCGTTGGAAGCATGTCCGGCTCTGTCGCATCCATCCACCAAGCGTCGACATTCTTGCCGAACAGTTCGCGATTGATCTGGGACCAGAACAACTTGCGGGCCTCCGGATTGAAGGCATCGTAAAACGTATCCGGATAGCCGACCCAGTCGCGTATTCCCTCGCGCAAGTTCGGTTCGTAAAGAAAGCCGCGCGAGTGCAGGGCGTCAAAGTTCTCGGTGCCGGGATAGAACTTTCCCCAAACCGAAATCATCAACTGCGCATGCTTCTGGTGAATGCTGCGAATCCAGCCTTCCGGATCAGGAAAGCGGGCGGGATCGAACTGGTGCGAGCCCCACGCATTTCCTTTCCAATAAAACCAGTCCTGCACAATGTTGTCGAAAGGAATTCCGCGCGCTCGGAAGCCGTCGATGACGTCCAAGCTTTCCTGCGCCGTCTTGTACCTTTGCCGGCTCTGCCACAGGCCGAAAGCCCACACCGGCATCATGGGCGCCGCTCCCGTGATTTGCCGATATCCTGCGATCACTTGGTCGACTTCCGGCCCGTACACGAAGTAATAGTCGACGCCGTCGCCCACCTCGGCCCATAGCGAGGTTGCGGCTTCAGGCGCGGGAGTTTTCCACGATAGATTCACCGCGGTCAGCCCGCCCTGGTCCTTTGTCCACTCGAGGCGGACGTGGTAGCGGCGCTTGGCCTGCAAGTGGACTCGCGCCAAATCCTTCCAAGGCAGCCAGGACTGGCGCCAGTGGTTCACGACGAGCTGATCGCCGATCCAAAGTTTGATGCCGTTGTTCGAGAAGGTCTGGAAGAGATAGTCCCCCGTGACCGCAGGCTCGAGCTCGCCTTCCCATCGGACGCTGACGTCACCGTCAGGCAGCTCGGGGTGGATGATCCGATTGGGGTGCGGATTGCCGTCGGGAATGTAGACGTCGATCTTGGCGTCACTCCGCTGAGCGATGAGCCGGTCGAAGTGCGGTCCAGCGTAGTAGGAACCGGTCAGGCCCCCGGGTTTGCCTGCGCCATCGAAAAGCTGAGCGGCGGGAATTGCCTCAAACGGGCGCAAATCGCCAAAGCGCGTAAACGAGGTATTGTCCCAGAGGATGCCGTAACCGCGGCTCGAAACCAACAAGGGCACGGCGTCCGTTCCATTGTGTTGCCACAAATCGAGATCGTAGCCTTTGATGTCCAGAAGCCCGAGCTGGTTCTCGCCCAGGCCGTAAAGCGACTCGTCCGCGTTGGCCTCCCATTGCTGCTGCACATGGTTAGTTTCTTCTCCCAGCACCTCAGCGGGGGTGATAGAACGGCCACCCTTCTTTTCAGCTAGAATGGGCTTAGCCGATGCATCCAGGAACGTCACCGCGCCGGAGGCAAGATTCAGGCGCACGGTGAGTTTCGCTGTGGTTATGGTTGCCAGACTCCCCGTGCTGTACAGGCGCCAAGCAGGGATCGAACCTTGGCGCGGCAAAACAGCCAGGCTCTGGCGGTCGAAGAAGGACCGGTCGTTGGAGTATGCCACTCGAATGATGTTGTCCGCGCGGACCTGCAATTTGAGGAACCCCTTACCGATAGGAAGCAAGATCCCGTCAAGTTGCTTTTCCGGGACTGCAGCTCGAACCAACGCCGCACAGACGAAAATCAACACCCCAGCGCCCAGCAGAACACTGCGAAAGTATCGACTCATATTTTCTCCTGGAAGTCACAGAGGATGGTACCTCATCGGTTGCGCGCGATCAATGCTGTCGTTCGAGGAGTGCCTCAATGGATCGGCGGAAAAGTCCAGAGCGAGATTCTTCGCTCCGCTTCGCTCAGAATGACAGGTGGTGGCGTTTCCCTCTCAGAATGGCAGGCGGTGGCGTTTTGCTCTACGAATGACGAACAATCCGTATGAGGGGAAGATTTGGTAGCGCTACCGGGAATCGAACCCGGGTTTTCAGATTGAGAATCAGATAGCCTGCTTTGTGGAATCAATGACTTAAGAGAGATTCTCGAATTACTGTGGCCCCCAGTGTGGCCCCTTTTTGCAACTATTGATCACGTGCGGTGGCCAGTCGGTGAGGACGCCAGGATTTGAAGCCGGAAGCCGCGGATGAGCGAGACAGTTCGCCCGGCCTGCTGAGGTCCGTTATCAAAATGCGACCCAAGCCACCGGGATCACGGCAAAGGAAATCGGGGGGGTATGGTTTGAAAAGCTCTTTGAAACTCGCGTGCTTCCAGTAACGTACGCTGGACTTCGTCGCTCAGGCGCAGGCTGGTAGCTTTTTCGTAATCCGCCCGGCGCCGCCTGTTTTGCATGCGTTGCCCGTCAATCCCTAGCTGTTTGCAGTCCGGATCGGGAGTGTTTATATACTTCTCCCAGCACCACTGGTGGTAGCCATAATTTCCAGGAACAGGCCCAGCATTGGCGTCGGCCCGAGCAAACGCGATGTTGAACACGAAATAATACGCTCGGCTGATTGCGGTACGCTGCGATGCCTCGTCCGGTTTTTGGGCGAGAGCTTCTGCCAGTGTTAAGTAATCGATCCAGTCGAATGGCATCAGACGAGTTCAAAATCGAAGTTTAGTTT
>JBAVYG010000258.1:0-14264 GCA_049698675.1 Terriglobia bacterium | reverse complement strand
GCCCTATGATTAAGAGTATGCGTTTCATGTGTTCACACCCCTAAGCTTTCGGATGCTCGCCGGAGCTGGGAAAACCGCAACCCTTACCCAGTTCAGGGTGAAAAGGAGCAAACCCGTTTTTCGTAGCGGGTGGACGACCCACTCACCACAGGTCATTGTACCTCTTTTGAGATAGCCCACTATTCGCGGGAAGGAATGATCTGGGACCGACAGGCCCTGGAAGAGGGCCCCCGCCCCACGCGATATGCGCGCTAGAAGCCTAGAGTTTTGGAACTTGACGTAAATGAGTCAAGTTCTGCGTCCAATTCTAGGGGAAGGGCGGTCCCGCAGGGCGGGACCCGCCCTTCCGATTCCTAACAAGGCATAACTCGGCGGAAAAGCGCGAGGCCCCAAAGAAAGCAAACCCTTTGCGAGCGGTCCGACGCTCCGGGACCGGATTGACTTGCCCAAAGCACTTCAGGCACATGCCACTGATTTATGGGGGGGGCAGATCGTTGACTCATGGGGAGCGCATTCGATAGGAACTCTCGCGCGGCCCGGAGGAAGCGTCGCCCAGCCGCCTCTGCGAAAACGCCGCCGAGCTTTCAACATGGGGCGACACCACACCCTTCGCTCCTCTTGGTGAAGCCTCTCGCCACGGATACGGATCAACCCGGCGCAAGTTCATTCACGGAGTGCGGAGTTCAACTTTCCGAGTGCCTGTGCGAGGAGCCGCGAGCCAGAACGGTGACTCGCGGCTGAATCGCTATTTCTTCTTGGGAGGCACCACGGCATCCTTGAATGCCTTGGCCAAGCGAAACTTGACGACCGTCTTTGCCGGAATGTTGATCGGCTCACCGGTCTGAGGATTACGGCCCACGCGAGCCTTTCGGTGTGCCTTAACAGCCTTGCCGAGTCCAGGAACCACGAATTGTCCGCCGCCCTTGACTTCTTTCGTCGCCAGAGCAGCGAGGTGCTCCAGGACTGCGGCGGCAGCCTTCTTTTGAATCCCCGCCTTTTCTGCCAGATGGGTTACCACTTGTGACTTAGTCAACACCTTCGCCATTTGCTGCTCCTCTCCTCTAGTGAAAGATTCCTAGGTTCCGTATCATGGTGGCTGGGGGACACTGTAAGCAATAAACTGGCGCCTGTCAAGCGATTTTCCGCCCTCGACCTCGAACCGAGCCTGAAAAAATGCGCCTACAGTCCGGCCCAAAAGCGAATTCGCCGCAACCCTCCCGGCAACCAAGTTGAAATGTCGGGTGTCATCCGCTATATTTCAGGAGGGAGAATGACATGCCGATCTTCGAATACAAGTGCCAGGACTGCGGGGCCCGGTTCGAAAAAATCATTACTTCCTCGTCCAGCAGCGTGCTTTGTGGGAAGTGTGAAAGCCCCAATGTGGACAAGTTACTCTCTGTATTCGCTGTGGCGAAGGACTCGCACTCCGCTACTTCTTTCGAGGCTGGCCCATGCCGAACATGTGGCGCGCGCGAGCGGGGCATGTGCGGCGAGTAGTTTGGCCAGCCCTGCTGATTAGATTTGCAGTACGAGATTTGACTGCGTTGGATTATCCTCAAATTCAAAACTTGCGCCTTGGCGCCTCGAGCTGGTCCAGTCAGGATTGGGTAGGGGTTTTCTATCCTCCGGGCACCACTTCTGCTGAATTCATCTCTGAATATGCGAAACACTTTGACACCGTTGAGGTAGACTCGACGTTCTATCGAACTCCCCCCGCTGCGGTGGTAAGGAATTGGCGCGCGCGCACCCCGGCGGGTTTCGTCATTGCAGCCAAATTCCCCCAGGTGATCACGCATGAGAAAGTGCTGGTTGATTGCGCCCCTGAGCTCTCAGAGTTCCTGAAGACGATGGACCTCCTTGGCGACAAGCTCGGGCCCCTGTTGCTGCAGTTCCCTTACTTCAATAAACAGGCTTTTCCCCAGGCCCAGGATTTCCTTGCCCGGCTGTCAAAGTTCCTGGATCAGCTTCCCCGCGGCCCTGCCTACTCCGTTGAGCTCCGGAACAAATACTGGATAAACGACCGCCTCCTCGATCTACTTCGACCGAGGAACATTGCTTTGGCGCTTATTGATCATCCCTGGATGACGCCCGTCGATCGGTTGATTGCAAAGCAGGATGTTGTGACCGCGGATTTTGCCTACCTCAGGTGGCTGGGCGACCGAAAAGGCATCGAGGATAAGACCAAGCACTGGGACAGGGTCATCATCGACCGGACGCGCGAGATGGAGACCTGGATTCCCATTATCCGCAAGCTGCTCAAGCGAGGCATTCGTATCCTGGGGTTCTTCAACAATCATTATGCCGGGTTTGCGCCTGGCTCCATCAAGCTTTTCCACGAAGTATGGGAGCGGATGGGAGCTACAGATGAGTAAGGTTTCAGAGGAGCCACACCCCTTTATCCCTTCGCCCTCGCCATGAAAGGTCTTTTGCCTAGCGGCGCTCTTCCAGCTTCCATGTCCGCAGTGGTATTTTAATTGGCGTCGAAAGCAGCTAAGGGTGGCGGGTCAATCTTGCCTCGAATCGAAATAAGACGGCTGAGAAGCCTTTACGAATACCGGGAATGTGAGAGGCTCCAGATGGAAGTCTGGGGAAACCTGGGGGTGGGCAGTGAGGTCCTTAGCGTCACGCAGAAGTACGGAGGCGTAGTGTTGGGGGCCATCGCGAAAGGAAAGCTCCTGGGGTTCCTTTATGCGTTCCTGGGGCGCTATCACGGACGCGTGGTTCACTGGTCGCACATGATGGCGGTGGAAGAACGCCATCGGGACAAGGGCTTGGGATTCAGGATGAAGCTCGCGCACAGGAAATCAGCCCTGCAAGAGGGGATCAAGTCCATCTGCTGGACGTATGACCCGTTGCAAAGCCGCAATGCAGCCTTGAACATCGCGCGGCTGGGTGTCCGAGTGGAGGAATATCTGCCAGACTGCTATGGCCGTTTCCCCAGCGTGATTGAGAAGGGCCTGCCGAGCGACCGCTTCGTTGTGGATTGGCAAGTCAGCAGCGCTCGTGTGGCGCGTTGCCTGCAGGGACCTCCGTTGCGGCCCATCAACCTCAACCTGCCCAGGCTCAATGAAACTCGCCGCAATGAAGAGGGATTCATTGTGAATCGGGGAATCAGTTTTTCTTTCGCAGAGCCCCGGCTTCTCCTGGAGATTCCGACCAATACCGATGAGATGCGGGTTCGGGCTCTGAAGCTGGCGCGGCAGTGGCGGCTGGAAACGCGGCGCATGTTCCAGCACGCTTTTGAATCCGGCTGCCGAGTTCTGGACTTTGTCACTACCGGGACGGGCGGCGACACGCGAGCTTTCTATGTTCTGGGCCGCGCCCGCACCGGGCCTTCCACGTGATGCCGACCGAAGATGAAAGCGTGTACGGGAGAAACGAAAGCGAGCTGGAGACCATGCCAAAAAACACTGCGTTAGCCCCTGAGGGAAAAGTTCAGATACGGTACGAGCTTTACGTCATGCGACATGGCCTCGCCGTCACGCGTGGCAGCGTGAGATTTTCGGACGATGCACAACGGCCGCTTGTGCCGGAAGGCAAAGAAAAGATGCGGGAGATCGCCGGGGGTCTGAAAAGGATGGGGTTCGAAGTGGACTGGATTGTTACCAGCCCGCTGGTCCGGGCGGTTGAGACGGCGGGAATTATTGCCGAATCGCTGGCGCCAAGTGTGCCCGTGGACGTCTGCGATGCGATGCGGCCCGGCGGGTCACCCGAGGCTCTGCTCGCTTTTCTGGCCAAACGCCCCAACTGCCGAAGGGTACTTGTGGTCGGCCATGAACCCGACCTCAGCGAGTTGGCCGCCCGGCTTATCGGCGCCGGTGGCCATGCCAACCTGGGGTTTAAGAAGGGCGGGTGCTGCATGATTAGCTTCGATGAGTTTCCACCGAAGAGCCCCGGCCAACTCGTGTGGTGGTTGACACCTCGCCTGCTTCGCAAGCTCAGGTAGCTCCGCCGGCTTTAGGCCCTCCTGCGCGTGCAGCAATTTGACCCGCCCTCGCCGCCATCGGAGTCGCGACAGTGGCAAATCTGTCCTAGTCAACTGCCGGAGCGCTGTTTCAGGGCCGCGCCTCGGTATCAACCCGAGCAGGCGACGTCAACCGGCAGGACTTGCACGGTAATACGTTGTAAGTTGGACGCACTCGGTTTAGACTGTTGCAGCAGAAGCCAAGTCACTTGGCTTTATTTCAGTACAAGGGGGCGGCTTTAACTGGAGGTGGGGAGGTTAGAACCCCTCGACCTGCGACCCGTTCGAGCCCTTTTCCATGGAAGAGCGGAAAGAGAATATCCTCCATAATCCCGCTCACCCAGTCAATGAACTGGCAAAGAGTCCCGGAACCGCGCCGCCGACCAACGAATGGAGTAAAGTCCGGAAGCTAGCCCTTCGACACCTCAACCGGTTCGTATCCCTGGAGGCAAAGGTTCTGAACGGGGATGCCCCAGACGCCATCCACGGCATGCGTGTTGCAAGCCGGCGCTTGCAGCAAGTGCTTGACCTGATTTTTGCCAAGCCCCTGCCCCGGGAGGCCCGCCGCCTGAGGCGCAAAATCAGACGATGTCGCCGGGCGCTGGGGGACCTCCGGAACTGTGACGTCCTGCTCCAGCAGGTGCAGCGGCGTCTGGCAAGAAAGCGCTGCTCGGACCGGGAAGCCTGGACGGCTGTGCAGCAGCATCTTCAGGAGCGCCGGTCCGAAAGCTTCTCGAGGGCCATTCGTAAGCTGAGCAAGGTGAATATGGCCGTCTTTTACACGCGCACCAAGGGGATTCTGGATCGGCTCAAGCTCACGCCCGACCAGGACCATGGTTCGCATTCCTTGGTCCAACCTGACCGACCCGCTCTTGAACCCTTCCCGGCGCGCCTTACGCAAGCGCTTGTAGGCGCCTGGAGAGAATTTGAAAGGCAGGTTGCCTCTTCGCACCGCGAAACCACCGCGCCCTCCATCCACGCGGCGCGCATCTGCGCCAAGCGGCTCCGTTACCTTCTCGAAGTTGTGAATCAGCTCGGTATCCCGGGCAGCTCGGGTGCGCTCACCTGGCTAAAAAAAATCCAACAGCATCTCGGTGATTGGCACGATATGGAAGTGCTGGAGGAAATGATCATAGAAATGATGGCCAAGCGGGAGTTCTTGCGCGATCAACTGCCGCTCGCCATGGCAACCGGGAAACTAATTTTGCGGAATCGCACCAGGAAGCGGGGATTCAGGGAAAAATACTTCCAGATGACGCTGGACTCACCCAGCTATGAGGGGATCAAGAATTGGGCGGAGGGTCTCCTGGCGGCGCCTGCCTCTACCATCCCCGGCGCTTGAGGGCTATTCGCCTAGCTTTCTGCTCCCGGGCGATTGGCTTTTCCCGCGCTGGCAACCTCAGTACTGCCCGAATCCTGCACGCCCACCTCTGGCACAGGCCCCGCAAACAGCGGCTCCCGAGGTTCACCCTTGAGAGCACGGAAAATGCCTGCGCGCAGCCGCTCAAAAACCGTGCGGATGTCCGATGAAGCATCAATGACCGTGAAGTCATACTCTTGCGCCATCTTATCGAACTGCGCGAGCAGGGCCGTCTGGTACTTGCGGAAACTTTCGTACATATCCTCGCTGGGGTTGAGATCCATGCCGGATTCCCAATAGTCAAACCCGCTTGAGAAGACCACGCGGGGAATCAGGTCGTCCACGCCGATTCGCAAATAGAAAATGGCATCGGGCTTCAACGCGAAGCTGTGCACATTATGGAGCCAGGCTGGATCGAGGCCCCGCACAATAGCTCGAGCCATCAGAGAATAGATGTAACGATCGGTAAGAACGACAAAACCGGCACGTAGCGCAGGGACGATCTCGTTTTCGAGTCGATCCGCAAAATCCGTGGCGTAAAAGAGGCTCAAGGTGATGCGCCCCAGGGTATGTCCCTCTTTGGCTTGCTGAATTCCCCTAGCCGCCAGTTGGGAACGCTTGATGCCGGTATCCAGCACGGCGTGTCCTTGCTGCTCGAGCCAGGGTCTGAGCAGCTTGATCTGAGTGGAACGGCCAACGCCGTCCGTGCCCTCAATTACAATCAGCCTCCCGGTGAGTTCCGCCAGATTCATTTTGGGCAGAATCACCGAATAAGTTTCTCTCATGGGGCCACCCTCAATCGTTTGGCCTGGGTCAGCTTGGCCTTAACAATTTGGCGCATCTGGACCTGCTGGTCTTCAATGGGAAGCGTGGCATCCACCGTCGTGAGGTCGAATTCCGGGATCATGTTCTCGTACTCTTCGAGGATTTTCCCTTGAAAGAGATGAAAGCTCTCCTCCGGGTCTTCATTCAACCCAAGGTCCATGCCGGCTTCATAGAACTTCACTCCGCTTCGCCCTTCCAGGATGCGTTTCATGGCAACATCGAGGGGAACGCGGAAATAGAAGGCCGCGGTGGGCTTGACCGCAAAGCTGTAAAGCTCCCGCACCCACTTGCGATCCATGCCCCGCACCACATCGCGGGCAAAGGCGGTGTAGATGTAGCGATCGCAAAGCACCACCGCCCCCGCTTTCAGCAGGGGGATGATGTTGTGCTCCATCCGATCCGCGAAGTCAGTGGCGTGGATCAAAGAGAAGGTAGCGGGAGTAAGCATCTGCTTCTTCTTCCCGCGCCTCGTCGTGTCCCGGACCAGCGGCGAGGAATTCCATTCGCTGAAGACAACCCCGTAGCCTTCAGACTGAAGCCACTGGTGCAGGAGCATCAATTGCGTGGACTTGCCCGAACCGTCGATCCCCTCGACCACAAAGAGTTTTCCGGGGAAACGATGCTCGCCGTATCGTTTCATTCAGCAATACCCCGTGCTCTGCGTTGCGATGAGCTACATGCAAAGTCTATCACAGCCCCCGCCTCAGCGAAAAGGGTGGCCATCCGAAAGGGCTATTCGAACCGCCCAGATAATGGAGGCTAGTGAATGGCCTTGCGCAGGGAGTCGACAATGGACTGACTGTCCGCAGGGCGGAGTGAACCAGCGATGAAGTTGTAGGTTTTTCCGGACGTCAGATTGATGTGGAAGGTGCTAGTGTTGAGGCCAAGAATGATATTTGCGCCAACCTCCTTAATATCCGAGAGAGGCGTTGAAAACACCTCCTTGCCCGACTCCTCGTAAGTGAGCTTCTGGCCCGTTAACATCAGCGTGCCTTTGGTCTTGTTGTGGCTCTGGAGAAGGCTGGCGACGTCTCCGAGGTTGTAGACCTCGAAGCGCTGGCCCGCCGAGCTGACCGGTTCAGAAACCGCGGCAGCCTTGGTGGTCCCGCCTGCCACCTCGAAGGGCGCTTCCGCCTCGCTGTCGTCGGGATTCACCACAAACAAGCTGGTCTTGCCTGTGGGCGCATCCGCGGCGATTTGAATGCGCACTGTAAGCTCAGTGGTGGCCGTTGCGGTGGTCTCCAGGACCCGTATTCCTGGGTTCAAGAAGCTGACCTTGGCCCCTTGAGCAAAGTTCTTCCCTGTGATCTTCAGACTCGCTTGAGTTCTGGGAGCAGCGCGGGGGGGAGCGACGCTTGTGACCTCCGGCGTGCTGGATTCGGAAGGATGAACTTCCTCCGCAGGCGTTGATGGCGCCGCAGGGGCTGCCGGGGCAGGGACAGCGGCCGGCGCAATCGTAAATTCAGCCTCAGCCGCGATACTGGCCGGATTGCTGACATAGAGGCTGATTGCGCCGGGTTGGGCTTTCTTGCTGATTGCCAGCTTGACCTCGATCTCCGTCCCACTAACGCGTCGAGTCGAGACAACGTGAATTGACGGGCTGGTAAAGGAAACGTAGGCGCCGGGAGAGAAATTCTGCCCTTCGACGACGATGGTAACCTCATCCCCCGGAGCCGCCTGGCTTGGGTTGAGCTGCTGGACCTGAGGCGTAGCGTCCTCTGGAATCTCCTCAAGCGACAAAGCAACTACCGCAAGGCCACCCTCAGCCCACAGTAACGCTATGGCGGCGGCAAGGATTAAGTCTCTCCGGAAAGTCCTTCTGGTCTGAAGATCGTTTCCTCTCATCGGGTTCCGCCCGTTGTACAGATAGCTTTTAGCACAGGGTAATGTTATGCGTGGCGCATCATCGAAGTCAAGGTAGGGTCTTGGAATGGCCACCCGGTGAAGAACAAAACCGACCCCGCCAGGGACCCCGTGTGAATGCCTGAGGCCAAGGCACGTTCTCTCTCGGTCAAAGGCTGCGGTCATTTTATCGTTTAATATAAATGCTATAGGTAATATGTCTGCGATTATTTCAGGCGCGCGAGTTTCCCCGGCTTTTCCAGTCTTTCGGCCTTTATAATCCCGGATCCTTCCTTTATGGTCAGGATCTGATTGGCTTCGATTCTGGTGAATTTCTCGGTCTTCTGCGTCGTGGGCCACTTGATTTCGATCGAATCGATTTCTTTCGCCTCCCCGAGCCCGAAGTGGAGGCGCAAATCGCTCTGGGACATTACGCTGGTTCCGCAGTGGACCTCGTCTATCTGCACGTGTTTTCCCGTCACCACGCGCGCACGAGCGCCGACTGCAGTGCGGTTACAATGGGTCCCAATCAACTTGAGTTTGATCCAGTTGTTCTTGTTTCCTCCGTCATTCCGTAGGAGGGAGAACCTGTCGTTCATATTGAGGACCAGGACGTCGAGGTCTCCGTCGTTGTCGTAGTCCCCAAATGCGCAGCCGCGGCTGGAGAAGCGCTCCGTTACTCCCGGTCCCATCTGAGCTGAGACGTCCTTAAACTTGCCATTCCCAAGGTTTCTGTAAACGAGGCGTGGACTCTTGAACGTAGCATCGAGATGATAGGTTTCGATTTCAGGATAAACATGGCCCGTGACGTGAAAAATATCCGTCCACCCATCGTTGTCGTAATCCATGAATCCCGCGCCCCAGCAGACGTACTGCGTGTTCACCCCCAGGCCTGCGACGAAGGTGACGTCGGTAAAAGTCCCGTCCCCATTGTTATGGTAAAGATCGGGGGTATCGTCGGTGAAATTAGTTTTGAAGATGTCCAGCCAACCATCGCAGTCGTAGTCTCCGACGCCTACGCCCATGCCGGCCTGTTCCTGTCCATCCTCGTTATACGCGCAACCCGCCATAACGGAGACATCCGTGAACGTCCCATCCTTGTTATTGTGATACAGGATGCTGGGCTCCGAATCCACCGCCACGTAGATATCCGGCCAGCCGTCGTTGTCAAAATCATACGACACGCCGGTGATGGAATAACGCGGTCCGGGTTTCAGGATGCCCGCCTTTTCCGAAACGTCCGTGAAGGTCCCATCACGGTCATTGTGGTAAAGAATGTTCATCCCGCCGGGAAGGCCGCGCGGCCCACACATGGTGGGGATACCTTTCCACTGGCAATAGCCGGTCGCGCCAGGCACCGGCACTTTCGTGATATCCAGCTCAATGTAATTGCAGACGAAGAGATCCAGGAACCCGTCGCGGTCATAGTCGAGCCAAGTGCAACCGGAGCCCCAGCGGACGCGGTCTTCCCAGAGTCCCGCTTTCTTCGTCATATCCGTAAAAGTCCCGTCTCCGTTGTTGTGCCAGAGGATGTTGTGGCCCCAGAAGCAGCAGAACAGGTCGTCCCATCCGTCATTGTCGTAGTCGCCGACGCAAACGCCCGTCCCCCAGCCGGTACGTCCCAGGCCGGCCTTCTCCGTCACGTCGGTGAACGTTCCGTCGCGATTGTTCTTAAAGAGGTGTTGAATCGGAGCTTTCCCGGGTTCGTAGGTTTCCTCGAAGCGCACTCCGTTGGTCAGGTAGATATCCAACCAGCCGTCGTTGTCGTAGTCGAAAAAGGCCAGACCGCTGCCTTTGGCCTCGACAATGTACTTCTTGCTCGTCACTCCACCCCAAACGTTGGAAACGGTCAGCCCTGCCTCTTCGGCAACATCCACGAAGGTGACGGGCGAAGACTCCTCCGGGTTGGGAACAGTGGCCGCGTGCAGGGCGGGCGCGCAGGTCCATCGCCAGAGAGGAGTTGTAAGAGCGTCAAGGAGCTTTGACCCCAGCAGGACAGCGGAGGAACCCAGGATTTGGCGACGAGAAAACTTCATCTTTGCCGTTGTTGCTTCGCGTTCCGTTCGGCCGCCACAGGCTGCAAAGCCAAACGTGCGCAGCATAAAATTCCAGCACACAAAAACCAGCCAGCCATTATACTACAGGGGCGGCGCCTCCTGCCTTCCGGACTGGGTAGTAGGTCAATTTGATGTAGAGGCGGCTTTACGCCGCCATTTGGCGAGATAAACTCGCCGCTACAGCATCAAATTGAGCCACTACCCCGGACTGGACAGCCCGGAGAATGGTGATGACAGGAGTGCGAGGTGCAACTCCCCTGAACCGGGGTCATTACTCACGTCAACTCGCTTACGGAGGTGTGCAGTGCGCCATACATGCTTGGTGGTTTGGATGGGCGGGTGGTTTGTGGCTCTTACCTTCGCCGCCCTGGCACTCCCGGCAAAGACAGAGACCATTGCCTTGCGGAGTGGTGACGAGACCGTCCCCGCCTATCTCGCGGTGCCCGATTCCGGCGGGCCCCACCCAGCCCTGGTGGTGATTCATGAGTGGTGGGGCCTGAACGACTGGGTAAAGGAACAGGCACAGAAATTCGCAGAACAGGGATATGTGACGCTTGCCGTAGACCTCTACCGGGGCAAGGTGGCCTACGATCCCAACCTCGCTCACGAACTCTCGCGCGGCCTCCCCCAGGACCAGGCCATTCGCGACTTGAAAGCCGCCTTCAACTACCTGGCCTCCCGGCCCGATGTCCGGAAAGATAAGATCGGCTCGGTGGGCTGGTGCATGGGGGGCGGATTCTCTCTCCTGCTGGCCGTCAATGAATCCAAGCTCGCCGCCTGCGTCGTGAATTATGGCTCCATGCCTACGGACAAAGATGAGATTCAACGAATCCAGGCGCCCGTGCTGGGGAATTTTGGAGCCGAGGACCGGGGCATCCCCCCCAGCGCCGTGGGGGCATTTGAAGATGCGATGAAAGCCGCGCACAAGTCAATCGAGGTGAAGATCTATGAGGGCGCCGGCCACGCCTTCGAGAACCCCAACAACAAGCTGGGATATCGTGAAGCCGCCGCCAACGATGCCTGGGCCCGCACGCTCGACTTCTTAAACCGCACCTTCAAGGCGCAGTAGTGAGAGACTTTCCGACAGCACCGAGAATTCTGCGGCAGGTCATGGCGGAGGAGTCAAAGAACGGAAACTGGAAATTAGAAACTGGAAACATGAGTTCAGACCGTCTTGGCTGGCGCGGACGGGATGTTGGGAAGCGGCTTGCCCTGGCCCGGCCCGTGCAGCTTCTGGCAAGGCTTTTTCCGGCGAGCCAGGTGGAGATAGTCGAGCACTAACCGGCGCTTGAGATGCTGGATAGCCTTGGCCGGATCGACGCCTTTGGGGCAGGCGCGCGAGCACTCGCCGGCGTAGTGGCAGCGGAAAGCGCCGTGCGCGCTGCCCGTCAGTTGGTTGCGGTCGCGCCGCCCGTCGTCGCGCGTGTCCTGGTTATAGCGCTGCGCCGCCGCCAAAGGCATGGGGCCCAAGTACCGCGCGTCAGTGGCCAAGGTGGGGCAGGCGGCCATGCAGCAGCCGCACTTGATGCAATAGGTGAACTGGAGATAGGCTTCGAGTTCCTTTGGAGACTGGTAGAACTCACCTTGCGGATCATTGATCTCCGCTTCATCCGCACGCACGATGTAAGGCTTTAGCGAACGGTGTTTGTCAAACATGGTCAGAAGGTCGGGGACTAAGTCGCGGATGATCTCGAAATTGGGCAACGGCGCCACGGTGAGGTCCGCATCGGCGATGTGCAGGATTTGGGTGTTGCAGGCCAGCGTCGGCTGCCCGTTCAGCATCATGCCACACGACCCGCACACGCCCATGCGGCACGAATAACGCCAAGCCAGCGAAGCATCCAAGTTGTCCTTGATGTAGTGCAGGCCGTCCAGCACCGTCATGCCTTCGCGCACCGGTATCGTGTAAGTCTTCACGTACGGCGCGCGGTCGCTCTCAGGATTGTAGCGCGTGATGTGAAAATTGATCTGTCGTGCGGTTTTGCTGCTTTCCGGCATGGCTACCCCCTTGCTCCTGCTATGGCGATGGCATGCGTGGCGATGGCCGCCCACGTGCCCAGGCCAAACAGCCCCAGCCCCACAACCAGAAAGACGAAGGTGATGGCCTTTTCGACGGCAGGCTTGAGCGTCAACTCGAAGAGGATGGTGCGCAGGCCATAGAGACCGTGGTAAAGCGCCACTCCGAGGAGAAGGATGTAAGTAACGGTGAAGAACAGCTTGCCATCCCGAAACAGGCTGTTGCTCTTGGAAACGGCTTCGCCCCCGTAAGGGACAAACAGGTGAGTGATCCCGCCCACGTGCATGATGAGCATGTGGAGGCCGAGCAGGAAAAGAATCACCACTCCTGCCGCCATGTGCCAGGTCCAGTATTTCGTTTCGCGCATCTCTCCTCCTTCCACTTGACCCAGGGTCGCGTCAAGGTCTCCGCCCTCCAAGTAACCCCTCACCTGCCCTCGTTCCTCGGGCACCCTCTCCCCCAGGGAGAGGGCTGCCATTGTCGTTTTCTACCCTCTCCCGAGGGGAGAGGGTGGACCGCGACCGGCGCTTTCACCAGCCGGCGCGGGCCGGGTGAGGGGTCCTTTTCGAGCCAAGGCGACTTTGACGCGCCCCCGCTATTTAGCCAAACCCAAGAATTCAACCCCCCCCGCCGCGAGCAGAATCGCTGCCAGGATCATCATGGAGATGAGCAGGGGCCGCTGAACGTTCAGCGACGTCTTGTAGGGGTAGACAGGCTCGATGGGCTTGCCGACCGCGAATCCAAGTTCCACGAGCACCAGACGGATGCCGTTGAAGGCGTGGTAAGCGAAAGCCGCGAAAACCAGAAACTCCCCGAACTTGAAAATGGGCTGGTGGAAAAATCCCCCCTCGACCCACAGGTACATGCCCTTGGCGCGCAGGCTCGTAACCACAATGTGCATCAGGAAGTAGCAAAGGATGCCCAGGCCGGTGAGGCGATGCAGGATGTAGGCGTAGCGCTCGACGCCCCAGCGCCCACCCCCGAGCCATCCCCACAGCCCAAGCCGATTGTCATGCCTGTCGATTCCCGCCATGCTGGCCTCCCCCCAGGGATTTTCGATTGACGATTGACGATTGCCGATTTGCGCTCGGGGATTCCCTGATACAGTCTCCCGAATCGACAGCCACCTCCACATCTTGCTTTCTACATCCGTGCCGCAGCAGATGATCGCGTAAATCATCGCAGCAGTGTTGAAGAGCGTCACGAAGCGCATTCAGGTGTGCCTCCGGGACGAGAACCCACATCGCGAACTGCAACTCCCATCGCCAGGCCACGCGGATAAAGGGCCTTCCTGCGCCATGCAGCAGGCCACGGAGTTCTTGATATCCATTCCGCACTGGTCGATTTGTGCCCTCCAAATCGCCCTTGGCCACAGGGAAATTCTGGCCCCAAGTCCAGAACAGGATTAACGAGGGTGATTCCTGCCCCAGCGCAATAAGCCGCCCTAGTATGCTTCGATACCGATCCCGCTGCGGCTGATCCTCTTTCTCCCGCCACATCGCGAATGGATCAAGAAGAATTAGATCCTGAGAACTCCAATTAACGACTTTAGTCTCGATGTGCGCCTCGCCGTCGAATTTGCCTCCGTCCTCCTCTTTCGGGAAAATTTGAACGCCGACTTGTGGGAGGCTCAACCCTGAATTCAAAAGAACGTCTCGCAGGCTTTCACGTATTCTCGCGTCCTGCTCGTAAAGTTCATGGCGGTGCTTCCCCGTCCCAGCGCGGCCAAGCCGCCAAGTGTTCATCAACGCTGACCCGGCGTACCATTCGAAGGCCTTGGTGTCAGCAGGCCACACACCCAGGGCACTTTGCAATCCCCGCTGCACGTCGTGAAGCAGGACGCCAACATCCGAACCGATGGGATCATACAGGCATTCAAGCAACGGTCTTCGTTTGTCCGGGCTGGGAATGTGATACATTCCACGCCCTGCGTGACATTCGCGAACCCGAAGCTCGTTTGACCACGGAGAACGCGCCAGCAGGTAGTTCAACACAGTCAAGTAAACCGTGTGCTTGACCAGATCACCGCCGTTACCGGCGTTCTTGTTCTGGCGGTTTTTGCTGTCATCAGATTGGCGCCAAGTCATCGCGCGTCTCACTGTGTCTAAAAGCTAGTTCCACCCTTTTTCTGATCACCAATCGTCAATCGACAATCGGCAATTGTCAGTACTTCCGCTCGACCGGCTTCCAGCTCGTAAT
>JBAVYG010000257.1:0-7618 GCA_049698675.1 Terriglobia bacterium | reverse complement strand
GGTCAGGTTGGCGCCCGGCGAGGACTACGAAGAGAGGGCCACGGTTCGACTGACGCCCGCACTTTCCGAGGTGCAGAAACCGATCTGGGGAACCTACCGGCTATCGATCACCTACAAGGCCCAGTATTCCAACGCGGAAGAAATCCAACGCAACCTGAAGGTAACGGTCTGGCAAGGCGAGGCTTCGAGCGACGCAATTGAAGTTCAGCTTCAACCCCCCGGCCCGGAGTCGCGCGGCCAAGTCTCCGGCACCGTCAACACCCCGGATTCATTTCCAATTCGCGATGCCGTAGTTTCGTTAACCGATCATGCCGAACGCCTCATGGACCAGACGACGAGCGACCCGGACGGCCGGTATTCGTTTTCCGGCCTTCCACCCGGCCTTTATTGGATTACGGCGCGCCGCGACGGCGCCACGGAGGATACGACACTATTCCGGCACGTCCAGCTCACGCCCTCTGAAGCTTCGGCAACTCAGGAAATGGTCATGATTCCGCCGGAAATCTACGAGCCCCAAAAGGTGCTCCACAAACCCGTGCTTTTTTGTATTACCGATAGCGCCGGGCGGCCATTGGAACGGGTCGGCCTCGAGACAACCTGGTCGAATGGGACCGTCGTGGACAACGTGAAGGGAGAAACCGGCAGTGATGGCGCGGTGGCATTGGAACTCATATCCGGCCGCAATTTTGTGACTCTCAAGCGTCGCGGTTGTCCCAAGCAGGAAGAGCGGGCGGACGTGGCAGCCGGCGAGGGCATCGACGGGTTTGAGTTCACGCTCGAATGCGCAAAGAAATGAGCGGCGCAGAGCGCGATTTATAGGTGTGCTCTATAGAGGAGGACTATTCCATGGCAAAACAGCATCCCCCCGCATTTCTGGCGCTCGTCGGGGACGCGAAACAACGCGTGCGCGAGACCACAATCCCCGATTTGAAGAAAAGGCTGGATGCGAAAGAAGAACTCCACCTCATCGACGTCCGAGAGGATCATGAATGGGCTGCCGGGCACATCCCCGGGGCAATACACCTTTCCAAGGGAATCATCGAGCGCGACATCGAAAGCCAGATCCCGGACCGGGAGGCGGAGATTCTCCTCTATTGCGGTGGTGGTTATCGCTCCGCGCTGGTCGCCGACAATCTTCAAAAAATGGGTTACAAGCGCGTGGTTTCCGTGGACGGCGGTTGGCGGGCATGGACAGGGGCGGGGTTTCCAGTCGAGAAACCAGAGGCTTAGATCAATACTTGTACCGTTCCAGAGAAGGTGCCATGAAAACCTTTCGGTGCTATTTAGTCCTTGCAGCAATCCTAGCGGCGATGGGCGCTCCTGCGAGCGTTTGCTGGGCCCAAGCCAAGCCTCGGGCGCGTGATTTGGGGGTCCCCTTTGAAGGAACGCCGGGACCACTCGACGCCATCACCGACGTGAAAGGCGTGGAGGTCGGCCACACCACTTTGATTTCCGGGTCAGGCAAGCCGTTGGTGGGGCAAGGGCCGGTCCGGACGGGCGTTACGGCAGTCCTTCCTCGCGGAAAGTCACCGGGCCAGCCAAGTTTTCGCTGGGTGGTTTTCTCTGAACGCCAATGGCGAGATGACGGGGACGACGTGGGTGGAGGAATCTGGTTTTCTCGATTAATCTAACGCATGACCGTTTTCCTTACGAGAGCGGGCCCAGTCGGGTATAATTCTCCGTCACTCAGGGAGCAGACAATGACAATTGCGAACCTAATGAATCGCGTTGAGCGCTTCAGCTTCGGGTGCGCCTCGTGGGCGGCAGCGGTGGCTCTCGTTTTCCTAACAGCGGTGCTTCCGGCGAATGCTGAGCAGAAGGCCTTTGCTTACGAGCTGAAAAACGAATGGCCGCTGTCGCTGCCGAAGGGGAGCACGGTGGTTGTCAAAATACCCATCCGCTTCTGGCAGGTCGAAAGGGACCAAAGGAAGGACTTGAAGATATGGCTTCCGTTTAAGGACGAAAGGGGCCCATCGGGCGATGGGCTTGCCTATTTTGTCGACGTGGAGGACGTCCTTAACCAGCCGAACTGGGCATCTAGCGGCTTCCCCCAGTGTGGGGAATTTATGTTGACGAGAATCTTTGAACTCAAATCATATGCCATGCACCACAAGCTTCCCTACACCGAAGTCGAGTTGCGAAGCGGCAAGGTATATCTGAGATTGCACCTTGCGCACCTTAGCTCGGAGGCAGGCGTTTTGAATGCGGACTTTCAAAAGCTAGTCGTCTCAGGCACCTGGAAACAGTTCGAGAACAGTGAGGATTTCCGCAGGAATGTGTTTTCGGTGCAGGAGCCGAAGATTTTCACTGGGCCAATGAGCGGCCTCTCATACGGCATGAAGGTTTCTCTGATGCACATGGCCTGTAATGGCCAGAGCACATTCGCAACCGAAACATACAAGGGCAGGAGCTATTTCGCTGTCACCATGCAGTCTGACGGGACGGTGTACAACTCAAACAAGCTGAATTCCGGCGCCCGCGCGGCGACAGTCATCAATGAGAGGATCATCCCTAGCGTAAAAACATTTAAGGCTCCCACACAAGAATCTGGAATCGACGGCCTCAAGTTTGTGGCACCGATTGATTACAGGAATTTTGTGGACGAATCGCAGACGCGACAAGACCAGCTCGAAGTGTATCTGCCTCTCGATTTAGTCGTGAAGTTTGTTGATGCTGACATTACGAGCCAGCAATTAATTGACGGCAGCATCGTTCTTCTTAATGGAAACAGAATCCAAGTGCCACTCACAGCCGGGTAGATGAGATGAGCCTCGACATAATCAACGGAAGCGCGTACTTCGGGCTGCAGGTAGCATAGCGCAACTTCCCGCAGCTATTACGGGACCATCTGAGTCAGAATCCCGATTGGAGTTAAATATTTCAACGAAGATTAATTCTCTTCAGTTGGAATGCCTATAATTATCCTTTCGATGAATCTTTCGCGGGGAAGCGCATGAATCTGAGACGGCTTGTAGGAATCGACGAACCCTATTTTCAATTCGATCGCGAAGAGCGGCACCTGGCCGCAATTCTGTTTCATCTTCTGAACCACAAAGATAATGCCGAGCGCGCGCTCCGCTCGACCGAACGTGACTGGAAGGTAAACCCTGCGGAATTTGGCGTCTATCTCGAATACAGCTACCCGCGCGACCTCTGGAATAAGATGGGGGTTAAGGTCGAGTCCAATAATCGCAAGCGTGATGTGATCATTGGAATGCTCCGCAGCCACGGCTTCGACACCAGCAAGCTAGCATCGCTTACGGAGGAGAAGGACTTTAACGCGTTCTTCATCGAACCGCATCGTGCTTCGCGCGACTTCATAGAATCGCCGGCCAATTGGAATCTGACACAGATCGCAAAGAGTCTCCCGCTCCCGTCATCCAACAGCGATCTGGTGACCGCCTGCAAGATCAAATGGGCGTTCAAGGCGAAGCCCGATATCGTGATCCACGCCGACCGCGAACACGCGTTATGCATAGAACTAAAGCTCGAATCCGGCGAGGGCTCGTATCCCTCCGAAGCGGGCGAGAAGAAATTGCTTCGCGAACGGGGGCTGTTTGCAGAAAAGAAAACTCTCCCGCTTCCGATGAGCCAGACCGATCTGCAGAAGTTTCTAATGACGGAGTTACTCGGCCTCGATTGCCGGTTTAGGTTTATTACGCGGCACAGAACGTCGGGAACCGAATGTGTATCCTGGAGCGACTTTCTGGGTTTGCTTGAGCCCTTGCCCACTCCGCCACCCTACATTGTAGCGGCGCTCGGGAACGCCGAGCATCTGCTCGCGCCCTAAAAGTGAGAGAATCTGACCTAATCGCTGATCTACTACTTCCAATACTGAAAAAGCCCAATAGACATTAGATCGTTAGGGAAGGCTCCGCGATAGGCTGATTACGGTCGAGCGGACCTGTCGCATGTACTCAAGCGGACGGGCATCGGGACATCAAACCAATGGCTTTGTTAAGATCAGAGTGTTAAACTGCAAGCTGGGAAGTGGGAAATGAAAAACCTAAGGAAACAATCCGCCCCCAAGGAAAGAACGCACGCAAATATTGTCCGAAAGAAACGTTTTCCTGTCGACGCCCTTTTGAAGCACATTGATCCAGGCGCGAGTACTGAGGCCGAGGAATTTGTGCAGCTTATTTATGAGCAGCGCCGCCTGGATCACGAACGCCCTGCCCTCCAATGAAACAGCTTGTGCGCCCTTACATGAGCGCCTGCATAATCTGCTCGAGGACCTCTTTGGGTGGCCGCACTTTGGACTCAGGCAAAGTCGCCAGCGGCTCGTCGACGACATTCAGCAGGGTGAGGAAGTTCTCCGGCTTGGTGTTCACGTAGAAGAGGCCGGTGATGATCTCACCCTTGTCGTGGGATTCTGTCAGCAAGCGAAGGGCCTCTATCTTATTGGTGGGATCGTAAGATTCCTCGAGTTTGCGAAGCAGGATGTGCGAGCCGTCGTGCATGGTGATGTCCATGGTTGAGCCGGGGTCGTAATCCACCGAGATGTCTTCGAAGTAGGGGACAAAGCTCACGTCGGCCAAAGGCTCGTCATGGTCTTTCACATAGCTGTAACTCTTCGTTGATCCCTCATGATCGTTAAAGGTCACACAAGGCGAGATCACGTCCAACATGCAAGTCCCGTGGTGAGCAAGCGCGCCTTTCAGCAAGGCTGACAACTGCCTCTTGTCGCCCGAGAATGAACGCGCCACATAGGTGGCGCCGAGCTGGATGGCGAGCGCACAAGTGTCGATGGGCGGCAGGTCGTTCACCACACCCGTCTTGAGCTTGGAACCGATGTCGGCCGTAGCGGAGAACTGGCCCTTGGTCAACCCATAAACGCCATTGTCCTCGATGATGTAGATCAGAGGCATGTTGCGGCGCATCAGGTGCACGAATTGGCCGATCCCGATGGAAGCTGTGTCGCCGTCGCCGCTTACGCCCAGGGCAATCAAATTCCGGTTCGCCAGCATGGCGCCCGTGGCAATTGAGGGCATGCGCCCGTGGAGTGAATTCACACCATAAGCGGTGCGCAGAAAATAGGCCGGGCTCTTCGACGAGCAGCCGATGCCCGAAAGCTTGACCACACGATGCGGTTCCACGCCCATTTCGTAGCAGGCCTCGATGATGCGCTCGGAGATAGCGTTATGACCGCACCCGGCGCAGAGTGTGCTCTTGTTGCCCTTGTAGTTGGCCATCTCAAGGCCGAGGCGGTTAACTTTGGCCGGCGATGCCGGAGGAACGGTTGCAGTTGCCATGTCAGTTCTGTGCCTCCTGGGAAACAATCTCGTCCGTGATGCTGCGCGCGTCAATGGGCAAGCCGTCGTAATGCCGCACGCTGCGCAACTTCTTGATGTCTTCTGCTTCCAGTTCCAGCCGCAAGAGGCCCAGCATCTGGGCGTCGCGGTTCTGGTCCACCACATAGACTCGATCGTGCCGGCGGATGAAGTCGCGGACTTCCAGGGCGAACGGGTAAGCACGCAGGCGGCAATAGCTAGCCTCAATATCTTGCTCTTTCTTTAGTTGATCGAGGGCTTCCAGCACCGCCCAGTGGCTTGTGCCATAAGCGATGATGCCCACCTCACGCCTGCCATTTTCCTGGATCACCGGCTTGGGGAGCTGCGCGCGGGCGGTCTCGAACTTCCGCGCCAGGCGGTCCATGTTGTTCACGTAATCGTTCGGTCGTTCGCTGTAGATGGCCTTCTCGTTGTGGCCGCTCCCACGCGTGAAATAACCGGCCAGAGGTTCGGGCGTGCCGGGTAGGGTGCGGTATCCGATTCCGTCGCCATCCACATCCTTGTAACGAGCGAACCCGCCAAGGCGGCGGACATCTTCGGCGCTGAGCACCTTGCCGCGCGCCATGGGCTTCTCAGGGTACAAGAAGGGATCGGCCATCCAGCTATTCATCCCGAGGTCAAGGTCGCTCATGACGAAGACCGGAGTCTGGAACTCTTCCGCCAAGTCGAACGCCTCGATCGAAAACGTGAAGCACTCCTCGACGGAGCAAGGGATCAACATGACGTGCTTCGTGTCACCGTGGGAGAGGACGGCATTCTTCAGCATGTCACCCTGTGCCGTCCGGGTCGGCAGACCGGTCGAAGGTCCGACCCGCTGGATATCGAATATGACGGCAGGAATTTCTGCGTAATAGCCGAAGCCCGTGAACTCTGCCATGAGGGAAATGCCGGGACCGGAGGTAGCCGTCATGGCCCGCGCCCCCGCCCAGCCGGCGCCCATCACCATTCCGATGGCTGCCAATTCGTCCTCTGCCTGGACGATGGCGAAGGTGGCCTTCCCGGTTTCCTTGTCCACCCGGTACCGCTTCATGTACTCGATCAACGTTTCACAGACTGTCGAAGAAGGAGTGATGGGGTACCACGTCACCACGGTGACCCCGGCGAACATCGCCCCAAGCGCGCAAGCCGAGTTGCCGTCAATAGCAATCTTCCCGCGCGTCGCGTCCATGCGCTTGAGATAGTAAGGATCTTGCTTCTGGAAAGTCCTCGTGGCGTATTCGTAGCCGGCCTGAGCTGCATTGAAGTTCAGGTCCACCGCCTTGGCCTTTTTCTTGAACTGCTTGCGCAGGGCGATCTGGATCTCTTCCATTTCGATACCCAGCAGCCTGGCGAGGACGCCGTCGTAAACCATGTTTCGGACCAACTTGCGCAACCTGGCATCGGGGCAGACGGGCGCCACGAGCTGGTCAAAAGGCACCGGATAAAACACCACATCATCGCGAAGCCGTCTCAGGTCTAAGCGCTCATCGTAAACACAGGCGGCGCCCGGCTTCAGGGCCAATACATCTTCTTCGGCGCTCTCAGAGTTCATCGCCACTAAAAACTCGCTGTCTTTCCGGCGGGCGATGTATCCCTCCTTGGAAGCGCGAATCGTGAACCAGGTGGGCAGGCCGGCGATGTTCGACGGAAACAGGTTCTTGCCGGCGGCGGGAATCCCCATCTGGAAAATGGCCCTCAAAAGGACACTGTTTGCCGTTTGGCTGCCTGACCCGTTCACGGTTGCGACCTGAATGCTGAGATCGTTTACAACCCTTTTCTGCTCGGCAGGCAATTCACTTTCTTTCAACTCAACATGAGTGGTTGCCATAAAATTCCTTGAAATACCCCCAAATTGAAACGTAAGACAGCTCCCAAGTCGTCTCGATTGCCTAAGCCTGGGCACAGGGTTTCGCAGTCGAGTGCCAGGAATGCGGAGCTTTGGACTACCTTGCAGTACGACGCACAGGCAGACCATCGTCCATGTTCACGCGTGGCCGTGCTGGTGTCACCCGAAACGGATCGCCCTTCCACTGTCCCTCCATTATACCAAAAGAAAGCACGTGATAATAAGTGGCTTGCTCCCGGACACAGAAAGACTGGCTCGTTAGGCAAGGCATAACCGCGGGCCGTAAAAATGCCGCAGCCGCGGCATGCAAAGATTCTACCTCAGCGTCAAACGGAATCAGCATCTCGCAGGCCCATCGCGGCGGTTCTGCGCCACCCGCCCGTTGTCAGGTGAGTTGGTCCTTTGAATGTCCCCTCTGGGAGTGTTCGTTGATGTGGTCCGCGAATTCCTGCGGCCGGTCGATTTGGGGAATTGTCAGCCTGCTCGCCTCGCCCGCTGTCTC
>JBAVYG010000256.1:0-2191 GCA_049698675.1 Terriglobia bacterium | reverse complement strand
TCGAGCAAATTGCGTTGGAACACGGCGCGTTCAAGGTTCGACGCGCGGACGCCCACGAGGCGGACTTTCTTCTTCGCTTCGTATGAGCTTTCAAAGAGATGCAAAACGCTTTCAAAGATGACCGAATCGAGGTTTGTGGGCTCGTCGATGGTGATGTCTCGGGTGAGGGTCTTGAAAGGGGCGTAGCGAAGTTTCAACCCCAGCGTGTGCGCAAACAGGCCGTGGTCGCGCAAACGCCGCGCCACGAGTTGGGCCAGATAAGAAAGCGTACGCTCCAATTCCTCGAGGTCGTCGATATCTTCGTCAAAAGTGTTTTCGTGGCTGATGGATTTGGGCTCTTCCCCGTAGGCGTAGGCGTCAATGTCCCGCCCGCATGACTTCATGTACAGCCATTCGCCGAATTTGCCGAACTGCTCCCGCAATTTCTTTTCGCCCATTTGCTGGAGGTCGCCGATGGTGGTGATGCCGAGCGAGCGCAGTTCCGGCTCCGTCACCTTTCCGATGCCGGGCATGCGGCGGATGGGGAGCGGAGCAAGAAACGTTGCTTCATAGCCCGGAAAAATGTAAAACAGGCCGTGCGGTTTGGCCTGGTCGGAGGCGATCTTGGAAACCAGGTGGGAAGTGGAAAGGCCAATCGAGCAGTTGAGTCCGGTACGCTCCTTCACCGTGCGAATCAGCTTATCGGCAGCTCGAAATGCCGAGCCGTGCAGCCGCTCGCAGCCGCTGAGGTCGAGGTAGGCTTCGTCGATTGACACCATCTCGACCACGGGCGTGAATTCGCCGAAGATCTGGCAGAGCTTGTGGGAATAGTCGCTGTACTTGTGGTGTTGGCCGCGCAGGAAGATGGCGTGCGGGCAGAGTTTCTTGGCGGTTCGGATCGGCATGGCGGAGTGCACGCCGAACTTGCGCGCTTCATAGCTGGCCGCAGCCACCACGCCGCGCCCCTCCGGGTCTGCGCCCACGATTACAGCCTTGCCTCTGAGGGAAGGGTCCTCCAGCTCCTCGACGGAAACGAAGAAGGCGTCCATGTCAACGTGCAAGATTTGGCTCAGCATTTGCGAACATCCAGGGGCTGGGGTAATGCTGAATTATGAATTCTGAATTGTGAATTGAAGAAGCGCAGCGGTCAGAGGCCCTGGGCGCGGCGCGCAAAGCAAGTTCTGCTTCCCCATTCAGCATTCACTATTCATAATTCTGCTCCTTACTCTTCTCCTGACTCCTGACTTCTGCCTCCTGTCTCCTTCTTCCGCGCGCTGACGACCCGCGGAATGCCGGCTAAATCAGGTATGACTTCGATTTCTGTCCACTCCTGGCCGAGCCGGGCGAGCACTTTCTCGCGCATATTGTAGCCAATCTCTACCACCACGAAGCCGCCGGGCTTAAGCGCTTCGAGGGCTTGCGGAAACAGGCGAGCATAGATTTCGTCGCCGCGCTCAAGGTCGCCACCCCAAGCGATGCGCGGCTCAAATTGCCGCACCTCCCGTTGCACCATTTCAACGTCCTGCTTCCCGACATAGGGTGGGTTCGAAACCACAAAATCAATCGTGCCCAGGAAATCTTTATCGAGAAATCGAGCCAGGAGGTCGCTTTCCAGGAACTTGACGCGTTCCGGCATTCCCAGGCGTACTGCATTTCGCGACGCCACCACCAGAGCCGGCCTGGAGATGTCTGCGCCGAAGAGGATGGCGCGCGGAAGCTCGGAAGCGAGCGCCAGGGCAATGCACCCGGAGCCTGTCCCTACGTCCACGATGCGCAGCCGAGCCTCTTTCGCCAATCCGCTCCGGCGCGCGAGTTCAAGCACTCGCTCCACGGCGTGTTCAGTTTCACGGCGAGGAATCAAGACGTCGGGCGTGACCTCGAAATCGAGCCCCCAGAACTCCTGGTGGCCGGTGATGTATTGCGTCGGCTTGCCGGTGGTTCGCTCGTCAATCAGCAGGAAGTAGCGCTCGGTTTTCTCCGGCGGCAAGTCCATCTCGGCGTTGGAGTGAAGAAAAGCGCGGTCGCAATGGAGGATGTGCATCAGCAACAGTTCAGCGGCAAGCTGTGCGGAAGGGACCTGGTGTTGGAGGAGAGTCTCGAGACCGGTCTTGAGAACTGTGCGGAGCTGCATGGCGGAAAGCAGTGGTCAGTGGTCAGTAGTCAGTGGTCAGTTGTCGGTGAAGAGGTCTGGAGTGCGGCAGCTTGCTGCCGC
>JBAVYG010000255.1:0-4767 GCA_049698675.1 Terriglobia bacterium | reverse complement strand
CCGGTCGGCTCCTGCGCAAGAGCCGCGCGCCGCACAAATCCCCGCACCGCGGAAAGCGGTCGCCGAGCCGCCAAGGCTCTGCCCTCAATCCCACCTAGAAGGAAGAAAGCGGTTCCTGACACCGTTTCCCCCCTTCCTTTTTGACACCTTCACCTTTTCTGACACCTTTTCCACCTTTTCCCTCCCACCCAAAAATGACTTGACACGATTAGATTCCTTGATGTATTGTTCCCCTATTGGGACTATTTATATAGTTCCCATAATGGGACTAAAGAGGTTGTGCGTTGAAAGTCCTGGGACTTGAGGTTCTTGCAGAATTCGCCCGAACGCACGCTGAGGTCAGGACGCAGCTTCAGGTGTGGCTAGCGGAAGCCGAGGAGGCCCAGTGGAAGGGTGCCGACGACATACAGCGACGCTACCCGACGGCGAGTTTTCTGGCGGACAACCGCGTCGTGTTCAACGTGAAGGGGAGGAAGTATCGGATGGTGGTTAAGGTAAGTTATCGGCTCCAGATCGTCATGATAGATAGGGTCGGTACGCATGCGGAGTACTCAAAGTGGGTGCTCTGAGGAGGAGGCAAACATGGTAAAGGTAATAAAGACCCCTGCCGACTACCACGCTAGCACGGCTAAGGTGAGCAAACTGCTGGCTCTGGACCCAGCGCCCGGCACTCCTGAAGCGGAAGAACTCGAGACTTTGGCGGTTCTAGTTCACGAATACGAATCACGGAATTTCGACATCGGCTCCCCCGACCCAATAGAAGCGATAAAGTTCAGAATGGAGCAGGAGAATCTGTCGCAAAGAGACCTTGTCCCGTTCCTCGGGAGCCGCAGCAAGGTCTCCGAGGTTCTGTCTGGTCGACGGCCGTTGACGCTCTCAATGATGCGGGCACTTCACGCAGGAATGGGTATTCCCGCAAAGCTTTTGCTCCAAGAGAGTTCAGCCCCGGATACTGACGAGAGCCGAATCCAATGGGATAAGTTTCCCCTTCGAGAAATGGTTAGACGGGGTTGGATAAGGGAGAGTGTGCTGGACTATCGTTCGCAAGCCAGAGAGGTGGTCCGGGGTTTCTTCGGAGAGTTGGGGCCTTCGCAGATCCCCGCGCTCTACCGGCAGAGCCGCCATATTCGGTCCGCTCGGCAGGCTGATCAGTATGCTCTGGCGGCGTGGACGGCACGTGTATTGAAGCTCGCAAGTAATAAGCCCACGGTGGCATACCTAGTAGGGATGGCGGATCTTTCGTTCATGAGAGAGCTTGCCCGCATGAGCGTTCTAGACGAAGGGCCGCGCGTTGCTGGGGAGTTCTTGCAAAAGTATGGGATTCGGCTGGTTATTGAACCACATCTTCCCGGGACATTTCTTGATGGTGCAGCTCTGCGTGCTTCGGATGGGGGACCAATTATCGCCCTTACGCTGCGGTACGACCGAATTGATAATTTCTGGTTTTCTCTGATGCACGAGCTTGCGCATGTGGCGCGGCACCTAAGCCAAGCGCAAGAGCCATTTTACGATGACCTAGACGTCGGACCTGAGGATGATCCCAAGGAGAGAGAAGCCGACACCGTAGCGGGGGAGGCGCTTGTGCCTGATGAAATCTGGAAGAAGAGTCCCGCCAGCCGGTTGCGCTCGCCTGAGGCAATCCAGCATCTCGCCAGCCAGTTGCACATTCATCCCGCAATCGTCGCTGGGCGGTACCGGCATGAATTTCGGTCATACCGAGTTCTAAATCAGTTTGTTGGTCACGGTTGCGTTCGACGACTGTTTACAAGCGTGAAATGGGACTAGGAGGAACCATGATTGGTCATCGACATTACGTGCCGATCTTGCGTTGGAAGGAAGCCGAAAGACTTGCTCTCCGTGAACTCGGCGATGACATACGTGAACGAATCACCCCCCTCGTACAACTTGTCCCCGAAGGCATCGCGGCCAGGAAGCGCACTCCGTCTGCCAGTGATGCCCTCCGAAAAATTGCTCGGGACATGAGGGAGTGCTGGGGAACAAGGCGGCTGATGGTTGACCTATGCCGCATCGACCCACGCCTTAGAATCAACGGGAACATGCACCCCCTCACATATCTTGCTCGGAGTGCTAGGACGAACATGGTGACGATGGTTCCCGTTACGGGCCTCCAACGAGACGCTGCCTACGTAACCGCCGTGAAGGAAGCTGTGGCCGAGGACAAGAGAGGTTCCTGCCTCAGGCTCCTCCGCGCTGACTTGAGTAATCCAAGCCTTCGGGCAGACGTACAACGGTTCCTAAAGCAGCTTCAATTGGAGCCCAACCAAGTGGACCTAGTCTTAGACATGGAGTGCCACGACGACAGCTACCCCGATTTCGACGCCTTGCCCACCCTGTTACCAAACATACGTGAATGGCGGAGCTTTGTCGTTGCGAGTGGAGCCTTTCCTCCAGATTTAACGCAGTGGAAAACTCCGGGAGCCTATCCAGTCCGCAGGCGGGACTGGCTAGCGTGGCTGGGTGAGATCGAACTCAAAGAGAACCTAGTTAGAAAGCCGACATTCTCCGACTACGGAATATACCATCCCACTTACAAACCGCCGCCCGGCTTTCCCAACTTCAGCGCAAGCATCCGGTACACGGGTGAGGACGAGTGGACAGTCATGAGGGGTGAGGGCGTTCGAAATGAGAGTGGTGCGGGGTACGCTCAATGGCCTGCCAACGCTGAACTGCTCTGTAGCAGGCCGGAATTTCAAGAGTGTGGCCCCGGCTTCAGTCCGGGCGACGCCTACATCGCGCAGGAGGTTGGCAACTACGCGCATCCGGGGACCCCATCCAAGTGGCTCCAGGCGGGCTTCAACGATCACATGACATTTGTTGCTCGCCAGATCGCCATCCGTTTCGGAACCTGAGCCGGTCGCGGACGTATGAACGCAGTGCATCAACCCGGGCGACCTCCGCAAGTCGCAAATAGATAAGCGGGCGCGGCTTTGACCGCAAACCTTCGGCAGCCCCCAATTTTTCGAGAAAGGCGAGAGCTTCCTGCCTCCATAGAAGTTTGGCGATGGCTAGTTTGTCTGGAGATGGATTTTCTGATGGTTCGCGGACCTGGATAAATTTCATCCCATCCAGCCGGTCGAATTTGGCGAGTTGAATTCCCCACCATGGCGGAGAGACGCCCATGATTTCGTTGGCATGGCGTTCTCCGACAACTACAGTGATGAAATCAAGAACCCTGTTGTAGGTTTCCGCCTGCCGCGCCAACCGTCTAAATGTATCTCTGTCGCTCTTAATTTCGAACCCATGCAGGCTGCCGTTCACCACCGCGAGATCAACGCGGCAGAATCCGTGACGTAGCCCCAATTCCTCAATGACCACCGTGTCAGGATCGTTGCAGTATTCTTGGCAGAGGAACTGCCTAAGGGGGACCCGAATCTGTCTATCATCAGTGTCTGGCAAAATGTTTGAACGGGGCGCACACGAGTCTGGTAAAGGAACACAAAGTCGGCCACACATCGGCATTGACCTCCCCCAATAGGCCTATGTGACGCGTATCCCTTTCCTATGACAATCGTCAACCGGCGCAGGTATGAAACGGGATTGTATTCCAAATCGAGAATGGATGGAAGGAGGAAATGGTCAGATACCCTTTCACCTCCCCAGGGTTTAGGTGCTGCTACCTGGGCTGTGGCTCGACCCTACCGAGAGCCTCATCGGTGGCCAGTTCGAGTTCAGCCGTTTCCTCTTCGGTTAAGTCCGGATTTTTTTTTGGAGAGCCGACTGGGGAATTGCACCTAACTGATTAGCGATCCTCTGCATCGCGGTTCGCCGCCCAGCCCTCCAGGCCCTGCTCGGCGAGAACCGCTTCATCGGCCGCGGGGCTCTCGGCCAGACGGGACAGGTCCCATCGCTTCGGATCCGGCTGCCACATCACGATCAGATGGACACGCTCTCCAGGACGAAGGGTCAACGGCGTGCTCGGCTTGAGCATGCCCTTCTCGTATTCAGCCTCTACCACCCGTGATCCCATGGCGCCAGTATATCGGGTGTGCGAGGCGTAAACAACCTGTCATGGGTTTCCCTCTCCGCGGGTGACAGGGTGGGCAGGTGAGCCCCAAGGGGGCGATCTAACGAAGCCCAGGCCAACGGCCTGGGCCAACGGGACCCAAACCGATACCCGAGCCCTGAAGGGGCGGAACAATCCTCTTCAATCCCACACGTACCGCTCGTCATAGGCGATTCCGTGCGCGTCCAGGAGCTTCCGGAATTCCTCTTGAAAGCTGGCCACGCGATGGTGGCTTTCTTGTTGTGTTACGTAGAGTGGGGAAAAAGATTGCGGCATGGGGGCACACCTATCCCGCCCTTTCAGGGCTGGGGGCAAAATTGGGGGGTAATCTAAACCCAGGCCGTTGGCCTGGGCTTTGTTATTTCGCCCCTTTGGGGCTAAATCAACGGCCCTTGGGGCTGAATTAACGGCTCTCTGGGGCTCAGAATATTGGCAGGTTTCTCCGCAACCAACAAACATCTGGCCTGGGTCAGCACCCCCCCCCCCATCAACGCCTGAGCCCTGAAGGGGCGGAACAATGCTCTTCAATCCCACACGTACCGCTCGTCGTAGGCGATTCCGTGCGCGTCCAGCAGCTTCCGGAATTCCTCTTGAAAGCTGACCACGCGGTGGTGGATTTCTTGTTGCGCGATGTACTCCACGACTTCTTCCACGTCCGCCGCGCTCACCGAAAACGCGCCGTAGCCGCTTTGCCAATGGAAATTCACCAAGCCGCGCCCCTGCGTCTTGACCCATTTCGATGA
>JBAVYG010000254.1:0-6456 GCA_049698675.1 Terriglobia bacterium | reverse complement strand
AGGTAAACTCGCCGCTACAGCATCAAATTGACCCACTACCCAAGTTTTCAGCAACCTGTCAGATCTGGGCGAAGCGGAGGCTCTTGGAATCCCAGGGCGGGGCGGCGCGGATGGCCGGCAGCACCTCCGTCGGCTCATTCACCACCGACCACATGGATTTGTGCCGAGGGTCCATGAAGCGCTCGGTAATGCACCTCTCGAGCACCAGGAGCAGATTCTCGAAATACGACCGGGTATTCAGAACCACGATAGGGCCGAGGAAAAGGGCAAGGCGCTTGAGCGAGATGGCCTCCAAGAGCTCGTCAAGAGTTCCTGAGCCGCCGGGCAAGGCGACCACCGCATTCGCATCCTGGATCATGAGCCGCTTGCGCTCGTGTATATCGCGCACTACGCGCAATTCGGTAATGCCCTTGTGCCCCCAATCCAGCTCATTCATGAAACCGGGAATGATGCCGATGACTTTGCCGCCCTCGGCGAGCGCGCCTTCGGCGAGAGCACCCATTGACCCAACCGCCCCACCGCCGTAGATGATGGTGGCGCCGTTTCTCGCCAGCTCACGCCCCAGGCGCGCCGCAGCATCGAGATAAACGGGATCACAGTTGCGGCTTGAACCGCAGTAAACGCAGACTCGAAAGTCCGACATTTCAGACCTTAAGGAATATCTTCTGACGATATAGAAACCACAGGAACAGCCACCCGACAGCCATAACGCTGAGGGTCCAGAAGACGGGCTTGTAAGGTCCGAGGTAGTCGATGAAGCCCCGGACGAATATATTGGCGACTGTTCCAAAATCAAACTGGCTGCGAAGCACGTAAATCGTAATGGGGTTCAGGCCAATCACGGTGAAAAAGAAAGCCCAGCGCCGGTAGCCGCGAACATCGATGATCCAGTAGAAGAGGGCGAGCAGCAGCAGGCTCCACCCGCCGGCGAACAGGACATACGAGCTCGTCCAGATGTTCTTGATGATGGGAAACCAATGACCCCAGACCAAACCCAGGACCAGACTGGCAACGCCCGCCAAGGCCAGCCCGAGCGCCTTACGCGTTGCAGGCCGACTGGAGCGCAACCAGTGGCCGGCCAGCGCGCCCATCAGGCATGTGGAAACAGCCGGAATCGTGGAGAGAATCCCTTCGTTGTCACCGAAGATATAGCAGCAGAAGGGGCGCGGCAAAAGGTGCTGGTCGATAAACGCCGAGAGGTTGCCGGATGGGGTTAGAACGCCGGCGCCGATGCCCGGAACCGGCACCAGCTTCATCACCAGCCAGTAAACCACCAGCAGGCCGCCCGCCACCGCGGCTTGGCCACGCACGCGGGTGTTCATCATCACCAGCGCCGCAATGAAATAGCACACCGCGATACGTTGAAGAACCCCAGGAATGCGAAGCTCGTGAAACCTGAAATCCAAGAGGCCATTGTAAACCAAGCCCAAAAAGAACAGCAGGACCAGCCGGCGGACCAGATGCTTATAGATCTCGGCCCGGTTCGCTCCGGCTTCAAGACGCCGCGTGAGAGAGAAGGGCAGCACGAGGCCGACGATAAAGAGAAAAAGCGGGAAGATCAAATCATAGAAACGAAAGCCCTGCCATGCCGCGTGTTGGAATTGCCCGCTGAGCGCGTCCATCAAAGGATGGTGAATCACTTTGTGCAAGCTGTGGATCACTTCCTCGCCGCCGGTAATCCACAGCATGTCGAAGCCGCGAAGCGCGTCGATGGAGGCGATGCGGCCGGAAACTGGTGAGTGGGTGGTTGATGCGTCGGTCATGGTCCTACCTGGGCCCGGGAATACAGATCAAAACATCCGTGCGGGCAAGCACGAGATTATGCATGATTAGTAGGGATTAGGGAACAGGGAATAGGAAAAGGTGTCAGGTGCCGAGGGACTGCGGTCGTTCTGTTCCCTATTCCCTGTTCCCTAATCCGGCTTTCGGAAGACGAGGCAGTAGTCCTCGCCATGCCAGTAGGTGGGTGTGGTTAGCGCCTGGAATCCTGCGGCGCTGAGCTCATCGACCAGCAGTTGCTTTGGCATGCCGTGCCCGCCCCGGTTTTTCGGCACGCCCTTTGGCGGCTTGGTTCCCTCCCGAGGCAGAGAATCGATGACGGCAAGGAGGCCACCTGGCTTGAGCGATTGGAAAAGGCTGGCGTCCTCTTGCGCCGGCTGTGTGAGGTGATGATAAACCTGCCGCATGAAGATGGAATCACAGCACTCACGCGGAAGGTTTGTTTCGGCTTCGCCCGCTTTTATCGCGATGATGTTATGCGCCTTCTGTGCGGCAGCCAGGGACTCCAATTTGGCCAGTTCCTTCGGGTCCAGTTCCGTGGTGTAAACGCGGCCCGTTGGCCCCACGCGCTCGGCGGCAGCTAGCGTCAGGCCGCCATCACCCGCTCCGATTTCAGCCACCACGCTCCCCGGCTTCCACTTCAACAGTGTCGCTAACTTGTCGGCGTCTTTCCAGTCCTGCGCCTGTCCGTGACAAGCGACAAGGGCGAGCGCTCCGAGCGCCAGCGCTAAAACAACATGCCGCCTCCCTATGCGAAACCAGCCTCGACTAATGATCACGCCCTCCCCAATGCCATGGTAACACCGTCCGTTGCCTTCCGCGGGTTCATGCGCCGTAACCTCGTCGCGCGCACGCCTCCCGAAATGACCTGTAGATTTCATCAAAGGCTGGGACCAGGTCTGCTGACGGATCGTGGCCTTCCAAGATGCTGGTCATGGATTGTATAGCGTCGAAAATGTTCCCGGAGAATACGGCGCCGGTGGCCGCCAGAATCGCTGCCCCGAAGGCCGCGGTGGGATATCGAGACCGGACAACGGTCCTGCCCAGAACGTTCGCACGCAACTGCGAAAGGACAGGGCTTTTCGCAGCAGCCCCCGTTGAAAAGACCCTGTCCCCGACTTTCACGCCGCATCCCTCGAGAATCTCGTAGCCCCAGCGCTCCACGAAACCGATGGACTGTAATTGCGCCGCGTAAGACTCGCCGGCGTCACGCGGATTCCCTTCCACAAACGACCTGGCTTCCGGGTTTGCAAAGGGAAACCTCTCGCCTTGACCCGACAGCACATAGCAGACCACCGAGGTTGGAAAATAGTGGGCAGCCAGCCGGTCCATTTCCCCAACAGAGGCTGCGTCGCCGGCCGTTCTGATGCTTCCCAGCCCGGTGTTGCTTGCCGCTCCGGGCACCCACACCCCCCCAGGATGCAGGTGAAAGTAAATGCCGCTGCGCGCCGTGGGCTTCCCGTCGTGGAGCACTTTCCAGACAAGGGTAGTTCCCAGGGTTGTGTTGGCATCGCCGCGCCGGCTGGCTCCTGACGCGATCACACTCGCCATCCCGTCGGTTGCGCCTGCCAGGACAGGCGTTCGCACCGGCAAGCCTGTCGCGGCTGCGGCCACGCTGCTCACCTGTCCGATTTGCTCTGCGGGGCGGCGAACTACAGGCAGGCGGTCGTTGGGCAAGCCCGCGGCACGAACCGTTCCAATCCACGAACGGCTCTCTGGGTCGTAGCCGAGTTTCAAGGCGTTGGTGAAATCCGAAATCCCAAACTCGCCGGTGAGCTTTCCTGACAGCCAATCCGCCGGATGCAGGATGTAGCGAGTGCGCTCCCACAACTCGGGCTCCTGCTGCCGGACCCAGGCCGCCTTCACAAGCGAAAAGGATGGCCCCAGAGGGATGCTCTGGGCATCGCCTTGTTTGTTCAGTTCCTCCGCAATCTCCACTCCCCGGCCATCGTCGTAAAGAATGGCCGGGCGCAAGGCACGACCTTCCGCATCCGCCACCACAAGAGACCCCGAAGTGGACGTGACCGCCACGCCTCGAAGCTCCACATCGCCGGATTTCTCCTTCAGGCTTTTGACAATGTCCCGCCCTACTGAGCACAGCGCTTCCCACCATTCACCAGGGTCTTGCTCGTGGATTCCCCCGGCGGCGCGGTGGTCCTGCCGAATCTTCTCATCCCCTTCCGCTAAAAGCTCCCCAGCGGGACTCACTGCAACACCGCGCACTCCACTGGTTCCCACATCAATTCCAACCAGGGCGCACTTCTTATCGCTCTTCATAGACGCATTCGACCTTTGCAGATTGGGGGCAGTAGCATGGACCTGATTTGTACGTCCGCCGTTTGTTGAATTAAAAGCCGCGGACCTAAGAAAAGGTCTGCGCTCCCCTGCTGCTGACTACAACGGGCTGTAGGTCCAGAGGCCGCGACCTGTGCTAGGCATGTTGGGGGCTAGAGAAGAACCGAGGGCGGGGAGCCCGAGAATCGGTGACCAAAACTGGCAAAGGTCTCTTCCCCTGCACCCAGCCTTTCTGCCCCACCTACCACATACCACATACCACACACCCCCTTTGTTTTCAACAACATTCCCGCTTTTAGCGGCTAAGTACCTGTGTTTCCATAGACATTCCCGCTTCGGGGTGGGCTGTGGAAAGCCGACCCTTTGTTTTCATAGACATTCCCGCGTCGTTCGTCGAGTTTTGAAGAATCTCTTTCTTTCATTTCCACAACGGAACCGACATATTGTCCAAAGCAAGACTGGGAATTTTCCCTCTTTTTGTGCTGCTCGGAGCACTCTCGAAGCTGGGTTTGGGCGTCGGATGTCGCATTATAAGAAACGTGCTCCCCTGCTACTTCGAGTACGTGCCAAGTCACGATTTACAATTCTAGCCTACTCTCTCAGGCATGTCAAGGGACATGGAGTCCAGTCCGCCGCAAGAAGTCTCTCCTTGTAGCACGGGCAGCCAGCCCCCCGGCTCGCCCAGGGACACGGGCGAGGTCTCGGGCAGGAAAACAGGATTATGGTCGGGGTCGGTCGCGACAATTCTGCAAAAGCATGTTGAATTCGCTACAATGGATTTGTGGAGTTCGAGTGAAACGCCAACGAAATCGCGCCCCGTACACGAGGGGAAATGAAATTTGAGCTTGTTGGCCCCATAGCAAACGTGGAAGTCATCGCCGCGGGTCCAGGTGTTCGGGTCCGCTCGTACCTCCGTAAGGCCTATGGTCAAGGTCGGTGGCGAAAGATGAAAGGGACAGCTACGGTCCGGCTCGCGAATGGCGCTCTGCGCGCGGTGGAGTTACACTGGTATGAAGCGCATGGGATTGGCCAAAGGGACATGAAAATCAAGCGCTACTTGGACGAATCATGAAGATACCAACGAAACCTTTCGCGCTTTGCATCGACAATACCGACTACCAGGCGTCGCTCATTCCTGGGAAGGTTTATCGGATTCTCCCCGATCCGGTGGCGGCCAAGGATGATCTGGTGCGGATTGTCGACGAGAGTGGCGAGGATTACCTCTATCACCAAAGCTATTTCTTGTTTGTGGACTTTCCCCCCAGCGTGAAGAAAAGGATTCTCGCCTTGCAGGGCGTCGCCTAATGAGCCGATGGCCGTCGCAGTGAAAGAGCTGTTAACGACGCCTTGCGCTTGGTGATCGAGTTGCGCAAGGTGGGAAGCCACAAGCGCGGAGATTACGGTTCTAACGGCGCCTGAGGTCTGATGACCCCGAAGTAGCCACGGTCAATTCGTCTTCGGAATTGACCGGGGGTTCGTCATCGAAGGAAAAGCCTATGGTCACGAGAGCGCTGGCCGTGACCCCGCTAGAATTTCTGCAGTTGCCGCATCGATTTCTTTGTCTTTACCGGTTTCAGACCTTTGCTGTAGAAACTTGCCGATACCTCCTGATCCAGCAAATTCGCCTCATCATAGTAGATATTGCGGTCAACGAAATAGGGAATTGTCATAGCAAGGAGAGAACTTTCTGGGTATAGCGGTTCTCGTTTGGTGTGCTCTGTTGCCATGAAGAAGCGATGGGTATTCGTCCTGCGTCGTGTGTCTTCAAGACCGAATGACGTTCCCTGCTCCAAGAATGCGTTCGGGAACATCACGTCCACCTGGAATTGTTCAATTCGATCTGTTCCTGAATTTGTAATCAAAATGGCAAGTTCATAATCGTGCCTCTCTGAAGTGATTTGTTTCTCTTTGTAATTGATGTCCAATTCTACCTGTGTAGCGACATCTGTCGATGGGTCTTCCCACGTTGGCAGGATCTTCCGCAGGCTATCAAGAACTTCACCGTCCCCGTCAAATGCCACCGGATTCAGATGAAGCTGGTCGCGTATCCCCTCGCGCTTGATGCTGCCATGAATGTAGGCCGCAACATTCACAGGACGATTCAAAACCTGTACAACGAAGGCAGCAATTGCGATCTCCTGCTCGATCCACACAGAGCCACGTGTATGCCTCGTGCCTCCTCGAAACAAAACATCTCCACGCGGGTGCATGATTGCAATGAATCCGACGCACTTATGAAGCCGTCCGAGAATGTTTTCTGTTAGAGCTTCAAGGCTGCTCTGGAAATCGGCAAAATATGGTCTAAAGGGTGTAAGCTCCCTGACCAACCCAGCTACCTGTCGGCCGAGCCGCTTTTCCTCGTCTGTGTACTGGCCGCAAGAA
>JBAVYG010000253.1:0-10306 GCA_049698675.1 Terriglobia bacterium | reverse complement strand
ACAGGATTCAGGATTCGGGATTCAGGGGAAGAACTTGCGCTGTTCGTCCTGAATCCTGACTCCTGAATCCTGAATCCTGCTTCAGAAAATCTCGAACCTTTCCTGATTCACGACCGGATCGCTCTTGATAATAACGTCTTTGTGGGTGAGTGATTCGAGCTCGGAAACCAACACCCCTTCGCGAGACTTGAGAGCCTTGGCCACTTCGGGATTCACGCGCAGGGTCATTACTTTACCTTCGATCTGGCTGGCCATCTTCCGAGCTTCAGCCAGAATCTCATAACAAACCGTAGTGATAGACTTGACCCACCCTGAGCCGGAGCAGTAGCTGCAACGCTCGCACAGCGTCCGTTCCAGGGATTGCTTGACTCGTTTCCTGGTGATGGCCACCAGACCAAAATCGTGGAAGGCGATGACCTTGGTCGGCGCCCGGTCGTTGCGCAGGGCCTCCTCCAATGCCTGGGTCACCTTGGCGCGGTTCTTGCGCTCGTCCATGTCAATAAAGTCGATGACGATGATGCCGCCCAGGTCCCGCAAGCGAATCTGGCGCACGATCTCGTTCACCGCATCGACGTTGGTCTTCAGGATGGTGTCTTCCAGGCGGTTGGTCTTGCCCACGTATTTGCCCGTGTTAACGTCAATGGCCACCAAGGCCTCGGTCTGGTTGATGACGATATAGCCTCCGGACTTGAGCCACACTTTGGGCTTGAGCGCCTTCTCGATTTCCGCCTGGATGCCAGACTCCTCGAACAGCGGCGTCTCCCGGGTGTAAAGTTTGACCTTGCCGATCAAGGAGGGCTGACTGCGATTCACAAAATCCAAGACACGCTCGTATTGGAATTCATGGTCCACACGCACGCATTTGAAATCGGGTGTAAGCGTATCGCGCAGGATCCGCTGGACCAGATCGAGGTCGCGGTGGATCAGCGCCGGAGCTTTTGCGCGTTCCGCTTTGCTCCGTATTTCATTCCAGAGCGTGGAGAGGAATTTCAGGTCCGCTTTCAACTCTTCCTCGTCACGGCCCTGGCCGGCTGTTCGCACGATGAACCCGCCGGTCAAGGAGCCTTTGTGTTCGAGGACGATGTTCCTCAAACGCAGGCGCTCCTCTTCAGATAAGATCTTCCGCGACACGCCGATGTGGTCGACGGTGGGCATGTAGACCAGGTAGCGGCCGGGCAGCGCGATGTGAGAAGTAATGCGCGCACCCTTCGTACCCAGTGGCTCTTTGGAGATCTGCACGAGAATTTCCTGACCCTCTTTGAGCAGCTTCGAGATCTGAACCGGCTGATTGTTGCCGGGCGGCGACTCTCGCTTGGCTTCGCTCCGGCCCTGATAGCCCGCTCCTCGGCGCCCTCTCCGACCACGCCGGGGCGCGAAGCGCGGGCGTTGGTGAGGCTCCCGCAACGTGTAGGTTCCCTCGCTGGGCGCGCCAGGAGTCTCGGCGGTTCCTGCCTGAACGGGCGCAGGCTCCTGCGGAACCCGCGTTTCCTCCTCGACCACGGGTGAAGCAGGCTCAGGAATCGCCTCGGAGGGTTGATCGATTTCCTGGCTAGGTTCGGCGAGGGCCTCCTCGGTCCTCACGCCGCCAGAAGCGAGTCCTGCGGCGCCTCCTGCCATCCGCTCGTCCGATGGGCTGGCGGTTTCGTGGGGAGCCTCGACATCAGACTCGGCGGTCGCGAACTCGTCCGCCGCTTCGACGCAAGGCGTCTCGGGAGTCTGTGGGGTTGCCTCCGCCTCGACAATTCGTGGCTCAGCAAAGGCATGTCCTGTTTCCAGAGCGACCGGACCGGGTTCTGCTCCTGGTCGTTCAGTCGCAGTGTAAACTTCTGCCACTGGGGCTGCTGAAGGTCTCGCTCGTTCCGCAGGACCGACGACAGGCTCGCCCTCCGAGGCTGCAGAAGGCGCGGGAGGTATCACCCGAGCGCTCTCCTCGACAGTCTCCGCTTCCGCGCTTGGGCCAAGTCTCTCACTTGCCGTCGCGGGGCTGGGATACAGTTCTTCTCCGACCGTCGATTCAGGGCGAAATGCGATTTCCGGCTGGTCAGTTGCGGAGGAAGAAGCCTCCGCCGACGACGCCTCCAGACCCCCAGATTCTGCCGGACCAATCTCTGCGGCCCCACCGCCTTCGGCTTGTTTCAGGGCCTCGGCCTCCACTGCCTCTTGCTCGGCAGGGATGCCTTCCTCAAGTGCATGCCCTGGCGACTCTGGGACCGCATGGCTATACTTCGCCAGGGATTCTCCAGGCAAGATCTCGAAGGCAGGAGGAGCAGAACTCTCCTGCCGTGGGATGAACTTGTGCTCTCCCTGGCGATGCTCGCCAAACCTTCGTCCCCGATGCCGCCAGCGGCGACCGCGCGGCTCGAATTGACTCTGTTCATGCGCTTCTCCCGGGGGTCCGGGTGAAATGGAAGCGGCAGGGGTTGCCCCTGCTGCGGGGGTGACGCTCGTTTGAGGGGTGATTATCTCGACAGGTAGGCTTTCGAGTGGCGCTTGGGCTGGCGCGGCCCCACTGGGTATTTGTGAGATTGCCGGAACAGGAGCGCCCCTGTGAGGCGTTGCCTCTTTGTTCGCCGCCTCGGCAGGTGGAGTAGCCCCCCCCGCTGCCTGCGCCTGGTCTGCTGTAAAGTCCACCGCGCAAGCTTCCGCCTCCTCGAGGATCTTGTCGTAATCTTCCTGGTCCTCGAAAAAGAAATCCGAAACGTAGAGGAAGGCGTCTCGATCCAGTCCAATGTCCACGAAAGCAGATTGCATCCCGGGAAGCACCCGGCTGACGCGGCCCTTATAGATCCCCCCCAGCAACCCCACGTCCGTGTCGCGCTCATAATACACTTCCACCAACTGGTCGTCTTCCACGACAGCCAACTTCGTCTCGTGAGGAGACGAAGAGATGAACATCTCCTTTGACATGGAAACTCCTTTTCAGGGTTTGCCGGGGGATCCACCCGCAGGGGCGGGGATCAACCCTCAGCTTCCCCGGCCCGGTCGCTTCATCGAGCCATGAAGCTCATCGCAAGCGAGACCGGGCTACATCGATCTCAGGTGGTTTTGATGTCGCGCCTACAAGCGCGAAGCATTGCGGACCCATCCTGTCCGCAGATCAACTGGCGCTAACGCAGCCAGTTCCAAGGTTCAAACTCCTAAGCCGTTGATGAAAAACATGGTAGCGCCGACCCCACAGCGCGGGGTCAGCGCTACAACACGCCATCAACCTGCCTAAGCCGCACGCCGGATAGCTTTCCCAGTTACCCTCGAACCGGGGGTCCACCTAATTGACGAATCGCCTTGCCCGGACATTCATAGCCACGCCCAGGCCCAGAAAGGTGAAAAGTAGGGAAGATCCTCCCTGGCTCATGAGCGGCAGTGGAATGCCCGTCACCGGGAAGAGCCCGATCATCATCCCCGTGTTGATGGCAACCTGGAAGAACAACACCGACGCAAGCCCAACCAGCAGAAACGCTCCAGCACGATCTGGAGCCATTTGCGCTCCATCCAGCAGGCGGAGCAGCAACGCGAAGTAAAGCAGCAAAACAAACAGCGTACCGACGAATCCCTGTTCCTCCGCATGGGCCGCAAAAATGGAATCCGCATGGGAGACAGGGATGAAGCCCAGACGGCTTTGGGTGCCGTTTCCGATGCCTTTTCCCCAAAGGCCGCCCGAGCCGATAGCAATCTTTGTTTGGGTTACCTGGTAGCTGGTGCCTTGCGTGTCCTGTGACGGATGAATGTAGGTCATTATCCTGTCGCGCTGATAAGGCCGTAGGAAGTGCCATCCCACCGGCAAGGCCAGCGCCCCCAACAAGAAAAGCACGGCAACCTGCTGCCACCGAATGCCAGCGAGCAGAATGCCCGCCGCGACAATCGCTAAGAATGTCAAAGCTGTACCGAGGTCAGGTTCTAGGGCTACTAGGATAGCCGGCACTCCCGCCAACAAACCTAGCTTGACCAAGTCGCCCCAAGTAGCGGCTTTACTTCGCCTTTCGGCAAAGTACGCCGCCACCGATAGTATTATAACTAATTTGACTAACTCTGACACTTGGAAAGTAAATCCGCCTAAATGTATCCATCTCTTCGTCCGGGCGACGGCATGGCCAGCAACTAACATCTCTCCCAAGACGAGCACTGACAAGAGGTACAACCACGGAGTTTGCTCGAGAAGGAAGTGGTAGTCGAAGTGGCTGATCACTAACGCCAGAACGACGCTTAGGATTAACCAATAAATCTGCTTTTTGTGCTGGCCTTCAAGGGCGGAATGCACCGTGGTGCTGTAAATTTCAACCACTCCAATCACGGCAATAGCAATAGCCAGTCCAAGAAGCAGCCAATCTATATCGCGAAACCGAAACCGCATGCTCATACTATTGCGAACTCCTCCTAGCGAAATCCCGCGAGTGTGGCCGGCCTTGTGGATTGCACCGGGACGGCTTTGCTCAGCATTCGCACTTGGTTCTGGGTTTGTACCAGGGGAGGCTTCTGCGCTGTTTTCTTGTCAAAATAAGCTTTAATCACCTCGCGCGCCAGGGGGGCTGCCACGGTCGAGTGTTCGCCCTGCATGACAAGCGCGGCCACGACGATCTCAGGTTTACTGCTGGGAGCAAAGCCGACAAACCATGCGTTGTTCTTGAAATTTGCGTTCCGCCCCGATTTCTGCAAATCAACACTGACAACCTGGGCGGTCCCGGTCTTGCCGGCAATATCTATTCCCGGGCAGCGAGCGCTGGCGCCCGTCCCTTCGCCTTCGTTGACAACACCCCACATGCCGCGCGTCAACGCCTCCAGCGTACTCTCGCTCAGAGGAAAGCTCTGCTCGCGATCGTCGGGGAGATCCACTCCCAGGGCCAGCAATTGGTTCCTGAAAGCCAGATGGGGGCGGGAGAAGGTTCCGCCCCAGGCGATCGCGCCCATGGTATGAGCTAGCTGCAAAGGCGTCACCGCCACCGCTCCTTGCCCGATGGCTACGGAAATAGTCTCGCCCGCCCACCATTTTCGCTTAAAAGACTTTTGTACCCATTCGGGCGAGGGGATCAGTCCTGTCGCCTCGGCAGGCAAATCGATTCCGGTTCGTGCGCCTAACCCCAGGCGGTTGGCGAAATAGTCGATTTTCTCGATTCCCAGGAGCTTTCCCAAGGTGTAAAAGTACACATCGCAAGAGACAATAATAGCGCGGTGCAGGTCAACGCTGCCATGTCCCCTGTGCTTCTCCCAGACCCAGTCGTGGTAGGTGTGCCCGTAGATATTAACCACGCCCGCGCAATTCAAGGTGAAGTCTGGTTGGATGGTCCCTGTTTCCAAGGCGGCGGTAGCAGTAACGACTTTGAAGACCGAGCCCGGCGCCAGTTGGGCCTGTATGGCTTTGTTCATCATGGGTTTCATCGGATCGTCGGTGAGTTTTTCCCATTCCCCCCGGTCGATGCGCTTAGCGAAATCGTTGGGGTCAAACGAGGGGTGGCTGACCATGGCCAGCACCTCGCCGCTCCGGGGGTCAAGAGCCACGACGGCGCCGGGCTGGTCGCCCAAGGAGGCTTCTGCCGCCATCTGTAGATCCAAGTCAATCGTCAGCCGAAGGTCGTTTCCCGGCAGGGCGTTGATGGTGGTGAGCGAACCCACTTCCTCACCGCGGCTATTCACAATCACCCGCCTCATGCCGTCACGTCCGGACAGGACTTGGTCGTACTGACGCTCGATTCCGAATTTGCCCACCACGTCACCGGGCCGATAAGGTGAGCCGGTCTTGGCGATCATATCCTCCGACACCTCGCCCACGTAACCCAGGGTTGCTGCGGCTACTTCGCGCTTGGGGTAAAGGCGCTGCTGAACCTGGAGGAGGACCAACTCGGGATACTCAAGCCGGTGAGCTTCCACGAAGGCGATATCATCGAGAGTCGCTGACTGCTTCAAAACGATAGGTTGAAACCGCGGCAGCCGCGCCGTATGCTCCATCAGACGTTGCATCTCGACGGGGTCAAGACCCAATCCTCGCGCTATTCCTTCCACGCGCTCGGGCGACAGGATGGACGCGCTTTCGCGCATCAACTGCACACTGAATGCCGGGAAATTGTCCGCCAGCACGCGCCCTTCGCGGTCCAGAATCCTCCCGCGTGGAGCGATGACCGGCAGGTTGCGAACCCGATTGCGTTCCGCTTGTTCGAGGTAAAAACGATGCTGGCCGATTTGTATCCGCCAGTATCCCACCAGCAGCCCGAGGAAGGTCAGAGCCACGGCGTATTGGAAGAAAGCAATCTTCCAGCCAGGAAGGCGTTCATGTTCCGGAAATCGGACTTCCATTTACATAAAGCCACCGGGGCCGAGAATAGGCTTGGTCCGAGCGAACCCGCCTACCTGCTCAGGTCGGTCGCACCGCACACTGCCCGGCGACCTATCTCTCTATCAAATCAGAAAGATAGCATACGGAGTGCTACAATTCAAGGCAATTACTTCCCAATTACTTCGCTCACCAATGTAGCCGGTCGAAGGAGCAGCCCCAGCATGCTGTGGAGCTGCGGGTCAGTCGATGAGAAATGAAGAGACCCGCGTCCTTATGGCGTGGGGTGCGGGACAGGGTTCTCGAGTTCGTGCAGGTGCTCTGCTTTCCAACGCATAGCAGCGTAGATGCGTGTCCGGCCGCTCGGGTGATCGTAGAAGAGGAACTCCTCAATTGGGCCGGGATCGAGCTTGCGGTAATCAGCGAGCTTCAGGTCAACCTCGGCTTCGGCATCCGGCTGGCGAGCCGCATTCAGCCCGAAGATGTCCGCTTCGTATTCCTCGATTCGGGAGTAGGTGTTGAGGATTGGGGTAAGCACGAAGAAGTAGGAAGAAATGAGGAGGGCGAAAAGCGGCAGTGCGGCCAAATCTCCGGCCGCGTGGGCTCTCCACTTGTCCCCCCAACGCCCCAAGGCCCATTCGGAGCCTTTACGCAGGAAGGCAAACCCTAGGACAACCACAATCCCGAAGAACAACAGGTCCTTGTAAGCGTGGTGCATGACGTAGTGACCCATTTCATGGCCCATCACCGATTCAATTTCGGCGACAGAGCAGCGCTTCAGCAGGTTATCATTAAGGACAATGCGCTCGGTGCCGAGGAACCCGGTGACGAACGCACTCACGCGTGTGGTCTGCCGCGAAGCGTCCTGAACGAAAACGTCCTTAGCCGAAATGCCGTTGGCGCGCGCCATGCTGAGGATGGGGTCGCGGATAGCGGGGTCTTCGAGTCTCGTGTACTTATTGAACAGCGGGGCGATGAACACCGGTGCGATCAGGAATAAGAAAGTGAGGAAGGCGAGGCTCGTTAACGCCCCCCAAATCCACCAAGTGCGCGGCAGTCGCCGCACGATGCCGTAAAGCGCCATCAGCAGCAGCCCGCCAAAAACCACAAAGAGTCCCAGTCCCTTTAATTGATCGCCCAGCCAAGGGCCGAAAGTTTGTGTGGCCAGCCCGTACTTGTGCTCGCGGATGAATCCTTCGTAAACCGTGAGAGGGAAGGTAAGCAGCGATGTGAGCACCAGGAACTGGACCCAGTATAGGAAAGTATGGATCGGTTTGAAACGTGTGATTCTCTCTGCCAAGTCGCGCATGCGCGCCGACAAGCCTGTCACCAGCAATAACAAGAAGACAATTGAGGAAGCCAGGAAATCCCACAGGATGAGCCAGTATCCGCCCTCGAAGTAGGCATCAGACTTGGCCTTCTTATCCGGCGGCACTTTCGCCAGGTAGGCATTGGTCGCGGCCGCGGGATCAAAGTGCTCGCTAGTTGACGTCGTGGCAATCGCACCCGTGGGTGTCTGCGGCGCTGCGGTTGCCGCCGTTTGTCCTCGGACATAACTCGTTGAGGTCAACATTGCGAGCACCGCCGCGAAAACTGCTATCAACACGATTCTCCGCTGCATCTGTTCCTCCCGATCAAATGGGGTTGTGGCGCACGCGAAGTCGGACGTTGCGTGACGCGCCGGAATCATAGCATTGCCGTTTGCAGGTGGCAATGCCCGCGGCTCCACTTCACGGGGCTACCAGAGCGTCTTGAGAAGAGGACTTTGGCGAATTCGCTGGTTTTGGGTCACCAAGGTGATTCCCTCAGCGCGGGCGGTCGCAGCGATAAGGCGATCGGCAGGATCGTGGGAAAAATCTCCAGGAAATTGCCGAGCCAGGGCTGCAATTTCCGGAATAATGGGCCTGATTTCAGCGCCGGAGTCCTCGCTTAGCGTCCACACTGATGCCTCGACGGTCGCGCCCCTTCACACGCCCTCGCGAGAATAGCATGGCGAGTTCCCACAAACTGATCCCAGCCAGCGCTATTCCTTGGTTTCTCCTCGCGCCGCGGATTGCCGAAGCCGCTACCTGCCAAAGCTGATTAGGAGGAGCGACGCATCTACGATCGATTTCGGGAGTGATAGGCCAGCGCGGATATCGGGTTCGAGCCCGCAGCCTTTGTCCGCCGTTTAGGGACAACCGACCCAGGAAAGTCGGCGGCAGGAGCTCAAATAACGACTTGCGTTGCAAGGCCCGTGGCACGTTCTGAGGCCGTCCCGCGGGTCGGCCTTGGACTTCAGCAGAGACAAGGAGGCATAGGTACGAAGGAGGGCGAGCACCCGCCACGGCGGATCCACCCCGACGCGAATTCCCGTGCGCCAGGAAGGTTAGCGATCCACCCTGTCCAACGTTTATCGCCTACTCATCAGCCCACTGGCAGCCGGAGCTGCTCCTCGCCAACCCGGGACAGGCAGAGCGCTCTTACAGGGCCTCGTGCTGATAGACATCCCAGCGCTTATAATTTGTCAGTGCCTCAGCGACAGCGCGGCCGTAATGGCTGCGGTTGACGGCCACGTGATGCTCGTAGCCGTGGTTGCAGATGTATTTCAGCAACTTTTGCATTTGCGGTATCCTGACCACACCGTAGCCGCCGAAACTCTTGGGCCGGTCGCTAGTGATTTCGCCCTCCCCGACGTAGGCGCGTAGCTTGCCGTTCAGGTCGTCTGTGGAAACGCGGCAATAGGTGAGCGGGCCGCTCTTCAGTTTGCCGACTACGGTTCCGAAGGTGTTTTCCTTGCCCACCGAGCCCGCTATGATCTCCTGGAAATCCATCTTGAAATCTTCGAAAAAGTGTTTGGGGAGATTTGAGCAGTGGAAGATCATGGCCTTATCGGGGTCTTCACCGTAGTTGTTGTTCCAGTCTACGATGGCGCTGGGCTCGCCGGCGGCAAGCTGGAGGATGTACATCGAGATCATTCCGATCATATCCGTCTCGCAAGCGCTGGGCATGAGGTTGTTGGACATCATGCTCATCAGCGTGCAGGGTACGACGCCGAAGAACTCCTCCATGGCCGTCCAGCACTGAACGGAGGAGCCTACGAGCTCGTTAGCCTTGAGCCATTCGTCCACCACCAAGCCGAACTTTGCCATTTTCAACAGGGAGGCGGAGGGAACACCCTGCGTGGGAACATAACCTTGAATGGAGGCGATTTTCGCCTGCACATCCGGGTCGTCGTCCTTCATACGCTGAGCGCGCCCCAGGACTTCGGAGAGGTCCAGCGTTTCGACGCTGATTCCATGGTTCTCCATCAGCTTCTCGCTGAACCGCACGGTGTTGAAGGCCGCGGGTCGTGCGCCGATCACACCCACCCGGACGCTCTTGAGGCCCTTTACAATCCGGCAGGTGGCGGCAAATGCTTTCAAGTCGTCCGCAAAGACCGGAGAGGAAGGGGCTTCCGTATGCAGCGAGGTAAGCGTATAGCGGATGCCGTATTGCCAGAGGTTGTTGCAGGCCGACATCTTTCCGCAGAAGCTGTCGCGGCGCGCGCTCACCAGCATCTTGTTGGGCTCATCCGGGAAGGCATGGATCAGGACGGGCACTTCCAGCCCCGAAAAGCGGATGGTGTTGGCCACGCCGCGCTCGTCGCCGAAGTTGGGAAGGCTGACGAGGATACCGTCAATCTCGTTACCATGCTGCTTGAACAGATCCGCGCACTTACGCGACTCCTGAAGGGTTTCAACCGAGCCGTATTTTGTTTCTTGCGGAGTCAGGCAGATGGTCCTGTAGCCCTGCTGCTCGAGAGTGCGCAAAACTTCATCCCGCCCATCGCGGGCCAGGATAGCGGGAAAGAAACCACGATTGCCAATAATGACGCCTAAAGTTGTTGCCATGGGAAAATCCTCCTTGAGCTGGCCCGTAAAGTCTTCCAACGGGATCGGGCCAGCGGGGCATTTTAGCACGAGACGGGGGAGGAGTGACAGACGCATTTATGAATTTGTCGCAGCAATATGAGAAGTTCCTATTCCAGCAAAGTAGAAAGTTCCTGTTGAAAACCGGCAAACTGGC